>JBJTSJ010000400.1:0-20332 GCA_046076605.1 Tabrizicola sp. | reverse complement strand
CGACGGTATAGGTCGTGCCGCCAATGCCCACCCGGCGCGAGGCGGTGCCGGTGCCGCCCTTGAATTCATAGGCGATCATGCCGTTGCCCCCGCCGACCGAGCCTTCGGCGATGGGGCCGGTGGCCGCGGCATCCAGCGCTGCGATGGCATGTTCGGGCTTCACATGCAGCGCATTGATGTCGTTCAGGACGCCGTCATAGGTTTCCGCGACGATGGGCATCGCCCAGGCGTGGCGGTCGCGGAAATGGCTATCGTAGGTGCGGATCATCCACTCCACCGCGCCGTGGTGACAGGCGCCGATGCCGTGGGTGTTGGTGATCAGGATCGGCCCCAGGAAGTACCCGGCATCGTTGACCCAGTGCACCCCCGTCATCTCGCCATTGCCGTTCAGCGCGTGAAACCCGGCCCAGACCGGCTGCGGGCTGCCCTTGTCGGGGCGCGGCAGGATCGCGGTGACGCCGGTCCGCATCCTACGGGCGGGATCGGTGAGGGTGGTGTAGCCCACCTGGACGCCCGGGACATCGGTGATGGCGTTGAACGGGCCGGGGGTGCCGGGGAACGGCAGCCCAAGGTCTCGCGCACGGGGTTTCTGGGTCATCGGGCGGTCCGTTACTTGCGTTATCGGACCAGCCTAGCAACCTGGTCGCCTGGCCTCAATCGCGGGCAAGCCGCGTGGCGGTGGCACGGCGGGTGGCCAGAGGACCGGCCAGCGCCGGGTCGGGGGCGATCATCCGGGTGGGCGCGATGGGCTCGGACAACTGGTCCACCGGCCCGCCCGAGGCCACCGCCGCCAACCGCGCCGCACCGCGCGGGCCGGCCATGTCGGCACCGTCGATCAGGCTGACGGGGCGGTCCAAAGCCGTGGCCAGCAGCCGCAGCCACAGCACACTGCGGGTGCCGCCGCCGACAACGGTAAAGCGTTCCGGGCGCACCCCGACCTCTTGTTGTGCGGCGACGCAATCGGCGAACTGGAAGGCCACACCCTCCATCGTCGCATAGGCCAGCATCGCGGGCGTCACGCCGGGATGCAGTCCGGTGATCCGCCCGGTCATGTCGGGCCGGTTCAGGGGGGTACGGATGCCGGTCAGGCAGGGCAGGAAGATGGGCGCGGTCTCGATGCCGCTGGCGGCAAAGGCGTTGGCTTCGGCGTCCAGATCGGGGACTCGGCGGCCGGTCATCTGGCCGACCCAGTCCAGGCTTGCCGTGGCGGACATGACAACGCCCATCGACAGGAACACATCCGGCACCACATGGGCCGAGGTCAGGATCGCGCGTTCGGGCCCCGGGTGGAAGCTTGCATCGACAATGCAGGCGACGCCCGAGGTGCCGATGGTCAGCACCGCATCCCCCGGCCGCGCGCCGCCCGCGCCGAGGGTCGAGCCCATGTTGTCCCCCGCCCCGGCGGCGACGGAGACCGGCCCCTTCATCCCCCAGCGCAGCAGAAGGTCGGGCTTCAGCCGCCCGGCCTCGGCCCAGCTGTCCAGGACCGGGGGCAGATGGGCCGGGTCCCAGCCCACGGTGCGGCACAGGTCCGCGTCCCAGGTGCCCGACGCGACGTCCAGAAGCTGCGTCCCCCCGGCGTCCGAGGGTTCGGTGGCGACCTCTCCGGTCAGGGCGAGGCGGACATAGTCCTTTGTCAACATCAGCATCCGGGCGCGGTCCATCAGCTGCGGTTCGTGCTTCCGAAGCCACATCAGTTTCGGCGCGGTGATGCCGGGGTCCGGCGTGCCGTTCGTCCGCCGCCCAATGTCAGGGACGGCGGCCAGAAGCTCGGCACATTCGGCAAGCGCGCGCTGGTCGTTCCACAGCATCGCGGGTCGCAGCGGTTTGAGGCCTTCGTCTAGGATCAGCGCGCAGAGCATCTGGCCGGACAGGCCGATACCGCGAACCGCTGCCATCTCGCGCGGGGCCTCGGCGGCGAGGCGATCAAGGCAGGTCAGCACGGTTGCAACCCAAAGGTCGGCATCCTGTTCGCTGTAGCCCACCTTCGGGCGGCTGACCGCGACGGGTTCGCTGGCCACTGCGATGAAGCGGGACAGGTCCTCGATCAGCACCGCCTTGATGCCGGAGGTGCCAAGGTCGATGCCGATATGCATCAGGCCCGCTCCAACAGGGCGCGGGCGGTGGTTTCGTCGGTCACAAGGGTGTTCACCACCTGCCGCTTCAGCACTGCGCGGACCACGGCCACCTTGTGCGGCCCCCCGGCAGCGAGGATGACGTTGGGGATCGAGGCGAGGTCGGGCAGCCCGATGCCGATGACCCGTTCGTTGATCGGATGGGCGATGGGCTGACCCTCGGCGTCGATCACCACGCCCAGAACGTCGCCCACCGCGCCAAGGGCCGTCAGTTCCTCCATCGTGACGTCCCCCGGCAGCCCGTCTCGCATGAGAAGCGAGTTCTTCGAGATGTCCCCCGCCGCCATCGCCAGGGCATCGACACTGCGCAGCTTCTCCAGCACCTCGCGGAACACGTCGAGCTGCATGATCGTGTCGCGGCTTTCGCGGCTTCCGGCATAGAGCGGCGCAGTGAAATAGCTGTGCTGCGCGCCCAGAAGGTCGGCGAGGCGGGTGGTGATCTCAAAACTGTTCAGGTCAGACCCCCGCGTCAGGCCGCCCATGACGCTGATGACCTCCAGGTCCCGGCGTTCCATCGCGGCGACGAAACGGGTGGCGATGTTCAGCGTGCCGCCCCAGGACATGCCGAACAGACGCACACCGGGGTCGGCGAGGACCTCGGACAGGAGATTGCCCAGCGCCGCGCCGGTGATGGTCTGCACATCGCGCGGCTCCATCGGGGCCGGGGCGACATAGGCCTGGCGCAGGTTGAACCGGGCACGCAGCGCGGCCTCCAGTTCCGCGCAGGCGGCGAAGGCTGTGTTGAAGGTGATCCGCA
The DNA here is from genome assembly GCA_046076605.1 of Tabrizicola sp. Taxonomy (GTDB): domain Bacteria; phylum Pseudomonadota; class Alphaproteobacteria; order Rhodobacterales; family Rhodobacteraceae; genus Tabrizicola. The sequence goes on along the minus strand of JBJTSJ010000400.1, from coordinate 17,440 downwards.
CCAGCCCCCGGGCGGTGGCCTCGGACAGGGCCTTGTTGACGCGCAGGCGCGTGGCGCCCAGTTTTTCGGCGACCTTCTCCTGCGTCAGCCCCTCGACATGGTAGGCCCAGGCGACCTGCGCCAGGAACCGCTCTTCGGTGTCGATCTGCGGAAGCTTCGGTGCGCGCGCCATGGATGCCCTACTTCACGGCCCCCATCGTGAGGCCCCGGACCAGGTGTTTTGACGCCAGAAGCGCAAAGATCAAGACCGGGACGACAATCAGCGTCGAGGTCGCCATGATCTTTCCGTAGGGGACGTCGTAGCCCTCCATGAAGGTCACCGCCATCGCGGGCGCGGTCTTCGCGGCCTTGGGGGCCAGGATGTAGGCGAAGAGAAGCTCGTTCCATGAGAAGATGAAGGACAGGATGCTGCTGACCGCGACGCCGGGCATGGCCAAGGGCAGGCAGATCGAGCGGAAAATGCGCCACTGGCTGGCACCTTCCAGCATGGCGGCCTCGTCGAGTTCCCGAGGGATGCCGCGGAACTGGTCGGTGCAGATCCAGATCACGATCGGCAGGGTGAAGGTCAGGTACATCAGGATCAGCGCGAAATGGGTGTCGCGCAGCCCGGTCTCGCGGGCGATCAGGAAGACGGGGAAGGCGAGGACGACGGGGCTGACGAAGCGGTTGGTGATGAACCAAAACCAGAGGTCCTGCTTGCCCCGGAACTCGAAACGGGCGAGCGCATAGGCGGCGGGCGTGCCCAGGCCCACGGCCAGCGCGGTGGTGCAGACGGCGACGATGATGGAGTTGATGAGCGCCGGGCCGACCTTGTCGACGAACAGCACCTCCCAGTAGTTCGCGAGCGTAGGGGTGAACCACCAGACGGGGGGCGATTCCAGCGCTACGACCTGGGTCTTCAGGCTGGTGGTGACCATCCAGTAGAACGGGAAGACGCAGAAGAGGCCGATGAGGAGGAGGAGCGCGCCTTCGCCCCAGCGGGACCGGCGTTGGACAGGGGCGGCCATGTCAGCGGACCTCGCGGTAGAAGAGTTTGATGTAAAGCCGCGCCAGCATGATGGTGATCGCCAGCATGATGATCGACTGCGCCGCCGCCATGCCGATGTCGAATTGGCGGTTACCCACACGCTCGATCAGGACGGCGATGAACTCGGTGGCAGACCCCGGCCCGCCGCGCGTCATGGTGAAGGGCATGTCGAACAGCTTCAGCGTGTCCGCGGTGCGCAGGATCAGGACGGCGACGAGGCTGGGGATCAGGAACGGGAGCTGCACAAAGCGCAGGACGGTCCAGTTGGACTTGGTTTCCAGCTTGGCGGCTTCTTCGATCTCGGGCGGGACAGTGGAGAGGCCCGCCAAAAGGACCAGCGCCACGAAGGGGGTCCATTGCCAGATGTCCCATAGAACGACCGCAATGAATGCATTTGTCGGGTCGCCGATGAAATTGATCGCGTCGACACCGATCCAGCCCAGCATCTGGTTGATGACGCCATACTTCTGGTTCAGCATGACCTGCGCCAGAAGGCCCACCACGGCATAGGTCGTGGCCATCGGCAGGACCAGCGAAAGGCGGGTCAGCGTCTTCCAGAACGTGAGCCCCGGGCGGTGCAGGACCAGCGCGATCAATAGGCCGAGGGCAATCTGGATCGGCACGGCGATGATGAACAAAAGGCCCGTCCGCGCCATCGCCTGCCAGAAGACCGGGTCAGTAAGGACCGCCCAATAATTATCCAGCCCCACGAACTTCTGCTGGGCGAGTTTGGTCAGATTGAAATAGTGCAGGCTTTTCCAGACCGCATAGAGAAGCGGCGCGATGCCCACGATGGCCAGCGCGGCGACGGCGGGGCCAAGGAAGGCGGCGACAGTGCGCCGGGGCACGCGGAAGGTCATCGGGGTCCTCGCTCGGGTCTGCTTTTGGTGAGGCCCCCGCCACGGGGACGGGGGCCTTTGGTGCCCGAAGGCACGTCTCCTGGGAGGAGATTACACCGGCGGCTTACTGCGCCAAGGGCTTCTTGCCGTCGTAGTAGCCGGCCTCGGCCAGGACGGCTTCCATCTTCTCGCCGATGTTCTTGGCACCTTCTTCCAGGCTGACTTCACCCAGCATCATCTTGGTGCCCCATTCCTGCACGATCTCGGTGATCGCGGGCCATTCGGCAAAGCGGGGACGGAACTCCGGCACGCCTTCCTGCCAGCTTTCGACCAGCGCCGGGATGAACTTGAACTTCTCGGCCAGGGCCGGATCGGCATAGGCCGACTTGCGTGCCGGGACGCCACCCATCTCCAGATACTGGCCCGCCTTCGCGGCAGAGGTCACCCACTGGATGAAGAGCCAGCCCGCCGCCTGTTCGGCCTCATCGGCCTGCGCCGCCACTGCCAGAGAGAAGCCGCCCAGCGCCGGTTTCCGGCCTGCGGGGCCAGTCGGTTCCGGAGCAATTTCAACGCAGTCCGCGACTTTCGACGTCTCGGGGCTGACCACGGTCGAATAGAAGGCCGACCATTCGGTGATCATCGCCACGTCGCCTTGCGCGAAGGCGTTCACCGTCTCGGCATGGTCATAGGCGACGATGCCTTCGGGCATGAACTTCATCAGGTCCTGGCGGAACTTGAGGCCCGCCTGAGACTCCGCAGACAGAAGGTTCGACTTGAACTCGGCGTTCAGGAACGACCCGCCGAAGGGCCAGAGGAACCGGGCGAAGCTGTCGGCCGACTGGGTCTCGTTGCGCTTGGACTGCAGCGCATAGGCATACTTTCCGTCCTTGGTCAGCGCGGGGCCGTAGGTGTCCATCACTTCCTGCCAAGTTGCGGGTGGTGCGGTGAAACCGGCCGATTCCAGCATGCACTTGTTGTAGAAGAGAAGTCCGGAATAGTTGTCGAACGGCAGACCGTAGTTCACCCCGTTCCACGATCCGAAGGCGTCCAGCACCAGCGGGAAGAAGTCGGCCATGTCCAGCGCCGGATCGGCGAGGTCGGCGTTATTGATGAAGGTTTCCGACGGGACCAGCCAGCCGTTTTCGGCGAAGTTGCCGATCCAGACGAGGTCGATCAGCGCGATGTCGAGGTCGCCCCCGGCCACGAAGTCGCGAACTTGTTCGCCCAGCGCGTTTTCGTAAGGCACGGTGGTGTAGTTGACCTTGATGCCGGTCGCCGCCTCGAATTCCGGCAGCATCTGGATCGCGGCGTTATAGCCCGGACGGTCCAGGAACAGCACTTCCAGCTCGGTCCCGGCATAGGGCTTGGCGGCCTCTTCCAGAGACCAGGCCTGCGCCGCGCCGGACAGTCCGGCCAGCGACGCGGACGCCAGCGCAAGCGCGCTGACATGCGACTTGAGTTTCATTGTAACCTCCCTAAGGTTCAGCGTTGCAGAGTTGACTTCCATTTGTAACGCTGCACATATAAATGTATCGAAACCGGGACGAGTCAACCGGAAAATTTGCCGTTCCCTGTGGGGTGCGGCGCAAGGGAAGGGATCGGCATGGCCGAGGTCAGGCTGTCAGGCGTGAACAAGTTCTACGGCGCGGCGCAGGCGCTGCACGGGGTGTCGCTGGACATCGCGGACGGCGAGTTTGCGGTCTTTGTCGGGCCTTCGGGCTGCGGGAAGTCGACGCTTCTGCGGTCGATCGCGGGGCTGGAGGAGATCAGCGGCGGCACGATCCACATCGGCGACCGCGACGTGACCCGCGCCGCCCCGAGCGACCGGGACGTGGCCATGGTGTTCCAGTCCTATGCGCTGTATCCGCACATGACCGTGCGCGAGAACATGGATTTCGGGATGAAGGTAAACAACTTCGCCCCCGCCGACCGCCAGCGCCGGATCAGTGAGGCCGCGCGCATCCTGCAGCTGGAACCCTATCTTGACCGCAGGCCCGGCCAGCTGTCGGGCGGCCAGCGCCAGCGCGTCGCAATCGGGCGCGCCATCGTCAAGGAGCCGAAGGTGTTCCTGTTCGACGAACCGCTGTCGAACCTCGACGCGAAGCTGCGTGTCCAGATGCGGGTGGAGCTGGAGGCGCTGCACCGTGACCTGAAGGCCACGATGATCTATGTCACGCACGACCAGGTCGAGGCGATGACGATGGCCGACAAGATCGTGGTGCTGAACGCAGGCCGAATCGAACAGGTCGGCGCGCCGATGGAGTTGTACAACCGCCCCGCCAGCGAATTCGTCGCGGGCTTCATCGGGGCCCCGGCGATGAACTTCCTTCCGGTAGAGCTGCGCGAGGGGCAGGTCGTGGTCGAGGGCGTGACCCTTGGGGCTGCCCCCGCGGGGACAGTCAAGCTGGGCATTCGACCAGAGCATCTGGTCCTGCGGCCCGCTGGTCAGGGTCAGCTCTCGGCCACCGTTTCCCTGACCGAGACATTGGGGGGCGACGCCTATCTGTACGTGCGCCTGGCGGGCGGGCAGACTCTGGTCGTCCGGGCCGAAGGGGATACGACGCTGGACCACGGAGCGGTGATCGGGCTCGACCTGCCGCCAAAGCGCCAGCACCACTTTGCGGTGGACGGGCGGACGCTCGCCTCGGGCGGGGTCGCGGCATGAGCGGGGATTTGATCGGCGAGGCCGTTGCCCGGTCGGCCAATGTGGCCGAGGTCCGGATCGGGCGTGGCGTGCTGGCCGAGGCTGGGGCATTGTTTGCGCGGCACTTCTCCGGGCCTGCGGTGCTGATGGCCGATGAGCGCGGCTGGGGTGCGGCAGGCGCGGGGGTCGAGGCGGCGCTGACAGCTGCAGGGATCGCCTGCCGTCGCCATGTCATCCCGGCAAGGCCCCGCCCGAAGCCCACGGTTGACCTGGCCAACAGCCTGCGTGCCGTCCTGCGACCCGGCGAGACGCCCATCGCCATCGGCTCGGGCGTGATGAACGACGTCGTCAAGCACGCGGCTTTTGGCCTTGGCATCCCCTACATGTGCGTGGCCACCGCAGCCAGCATGGACGGCTATACATCGGCAGGCGCGCCGCTGTCGGACAAGGGGTTCAAGATCACCATACCCTGCCGCCCGGCCAAAGTGCTGCTGGCCGACCTGGACGTGATCGCCGCCGCGCCCCCCGAGATGACCGGCTGGGGCTATGGCGACCTCGCCGGAAAGGTCCCGGCCGGGGGCGACTGGATAATCGCCGATGCGCTAGGAATCGAGGCCATCGACGATGTCGCCTGGCCGATGGTGCAGGGGGGACTTGAGGGCTGGCTTTCGCAGCCCGACCGGATCGCGGCGGGCGACCGGGACGCGGTGGAAGGCCTGTTCCTGGGACTGACGCTGGTGGGCCTGGCGATGGAGGCGCATGGGTCTTCACGTCCCGCGTCGGGCGCCGACCACCAGATCGCCCATCTGTGGGAGATGGACGACCTGCACCACCACGGCGAAAGGGTCAGCCACGGCGCCTGTGTCGCGGTCGGCACGATGACCGCACTTCGGATGTACGACTGGCTGCTGTCGCGTGACCTGTCCACGCTGGACCCCGCCCGCCGCGCGGCCGAGGCCCCGGGCCTGGCCGCCAAAGAGGCCGAGATCCGCGACCGTTTCGGCCCGGGTGAGATCGCCGAGCGCGCCATCGTCGAGACCCGCGCCAAGCACATCGACGGCGCGGCGCTGCAGGCCCGGCTGACCCGGCTGCGCGACACCTGGCCTGACCTGTCGGCGCGGCTCCGCGCCCGGCTCTGGACGGCCGAGCGCATGGCCCAGCACCTCGCCCGCGCCGGTGCGCCGGTCGAGGCCGCGGACATCGGCGTCGACACCGCTTACCTCTACCGCACCATCCTGAAGGCCCGTTTCCTGCGCAGCCGCTATACCGTACTGGACCTGCTGGACGAGGTCGGGCTTCTGGATCAGGCTGCGCAGGCGGCCCTACCGAAAGCCGCGCAGTCAAAGGTGGGCACATGAAGCTTTCCGATCTTGCGACCCGCGCCGCCGGGGAAATCCGCGATGCCGTCGCTGCCATCGACCCCGCCGCGCTGGAGGGGATGGTGACCGAACTCGCACAAGCCAAGCGCGTCGTCTGCTATGGTGTCGGACGCGAGGGGCTGATGATGCGGGCGCTGGCGATGCGGCTTTATCATATGGGCCTTGATGCGCATGTGGTGGGTGACATGTCCTGCCCCCCCGTCGGGCCAAGAGACCTGCTGGTCGTCAGCGCGGGTCCGGGCGGGTTTTCCACCGTCGACGGGCTGATCGGCGTCGCGCGCGGGGCCGGTGCCCGGATCGCCTGTGTCACGGCCCAACCCCAGGGCACTGCGCCAAAGGCAGCCGATCGGGTCTTCCTGATCCCCGCGCAGACCATGGCCAATGACCAGGGGGCCGCCGCGACCTCGGTCCTGCCGATGGGGTCGCTCTTTGAAGGCGCGCAGTATCTTGCGTTCGAGTTGCTGGTCCTCGCCTTGCGCGACCGCCTGACCGTGGACCCGCAGGCGATGCGCGCCCGCCATACCAACCTGGAGTAGCCGATGGGCTGGCAAGACCGCTTTTCGCTGACGGGCCGCAAGGCGCTGGTCACCGGGGCCTCCAAGGGCATCGGGGCCGAGATCGCCCGCGTCTTTGCCGAGGCCGGGGCCGACATCGTGGCGCTGGGACGGGACAAGGCCGACCTTGCCGCAACGGCGGATGCCGTCCGCGCACAAGGGAGACGCTGCCTGACGCTGGTGGCCGAGATGGAAAGCCCGACCGACCCAGTCGCGGCTTGCGAAACGGCGCTCAAGGAATGGGGCACCATCGACATCCTGGTCAACTCGGCCGGGATCGCCCATGTCGCCCCTGCGGTGGACTTCACCACCGAAGCCTGGGACCGGATGATGGCCGTGAACCTCCGCGCGCCATTCCTGACCGCGCGGACCCTGGCCCCGGCGATGATCGCGCAGAGGTGGGGGAAGGTGATCAACATCTCCTCGCAGACCGGTGTCATCGCACTGGATGACCATGCGGCCTACGCGTCCTCGAAGGGCGGGCTGAATGCACTGACCAAGTCGCTCTGCGCCGAATGGGCACGGTTCAACGTGCAGGTCAACGCGATCTGCCCCACGGTGGTGATGACGCCGATGGGAGTCGAGGTCTGGGGCAAGCCGGAAAAGGGCGACCCGTTCCGCAACGCGACTCCGGCGCGCCGTTTTGCCGAGCCGGTGGAGGTCGCCGATGCCGCGCTGTACCTTGCTTCGGACGCCTCCAGCATGGTCAACGGGGCACTGCTGATGGTGGAAGGCGGGTTCACCAGTGTCTGACGCCTCGCTGGATGCGACGGCAGGCGGGCTGATGTCCGACGCCGTTTCCGCCTTTGCCCGGTACGAGGCGATCCGCCCCCGCCTGCCGCAGGCCCGCTATCCCGCACGGTCGCTGCACCTGTCCTCGCTGGACGACGTGGCGGACCATGTCGATGGCTTCCTGCTGGATGCGTTTGGCGTGCTGAATGTCGGCGAAACCGCGATCCCCGGGGCGGTGGCGCGGATGGCGTCGTTGCGGGCGCGCGGCAAGCGGCTGGCGGTCCTGACCAATGCCGCCAGCTACACCCGCGCGCAGCTTCTGGCCAAGTACCACCGGCTGGGCTTCGACTTCACCGCGGATGAGGTCGTCGCCTCGCGCGATGTTGCCGTGGCGCGGCTGCAGGCCATCGCGCCCGGCGCGACCTGGGCGGCCATCGCTGCGGCGGGCGACACCTTTGCCGATATCCCCGCCCGGCTGATCGATGCGGTGGCCGACCCTTCCGCCTTCGACACCGCCGATGGCATCCTGTTCCTGTCGACCGCCCGCTGGACCCCCGCCCTTCAGGCCCGGCTGGTCGAGACGCTGACCTGCCGCCCGCGCCCCTTGGTCATCGCAAACCCCGACATCGTCGCCCCCCGCGAAGACGGGCTGACGCTGGAGCCGGGGCTTTTCGGCCATGACCTCCTCGACGCCATCGGGGGCGAGGTCCACTGGTTCGGTAAGCCGTTCGGCGCGGCCTTTGCCGAAGGCATCGCCCGCACTGGCCTGGCCCCCGACCGCCTGGCGATGGTGGGCGACACCCTGCACACCGACGTCCTGGGCGGCGCGGCGGCCGGGTGCCGCAGCGTGCTGGTCACCGACCACGGGCTCTTCACCGGGCGGGATACGTCCCCCTTCATCGCGGCCTCCGGTATCGTGCCCGATTTCATCATCCCCAGCCCTTGAGCCACGGGTTGCCGGGGCGCTACGGCTCTGCTAACTGGTCTCTACCACTTGCCCAGGGTCAAGACCGGATGACCGCCCCCGCCGACCTGATCCAGTCCATTCGGTCCGACCTCGACCGCACCGATCCGCGCGCGCCGCTTTATCGTCGGCTGCGGCTGGCAATCGAGACCGCGCTGTCCCGCCCAGGGGGTGAGGCCGCGGGCATCCTGCCCAGCGAACGACGCCTGTCCGAAGACCTTGGGATCAGCCGCGTCACCGTTCGGCGTGCGCTGGAGGAACTCGCGCGCGAAGGTCGCATCCGGCGCAGCCAGGGCGCGCAGACCCGGGTGACCGAGCGTGTGCAGAAGGCCTTGTCCAAGGTGACCGGCTTTTCCGAGGAACTGCGCGCCCGCGGCAGCTTGCCCGGTCATCGCTGGATTTCCCGCCAAACCGTGCTTCCCAGCCCGTCTGAGGCGATGGCCCTGGGCATTTCCGCCGCTGATCCGGTGGTGCGGCTGGTGCGCATCCGCACGGCGGACGGCCTGCCCCTGGCCATCGAACGCGCGACGATCCCGCAGTCGATCCTGCCGGATGGCGCCATGGTGGAGGCCTCGCTCTACGCAGTGCTGCGGCAGCTTGGGGCCGAACCGGTGCGCGGCGCCCAGCGCATCCGGGCGGGAATCATGGCCCAGATCGAGGCCGAGCTTCTGCAGGCCGAAGTCGGCGCCCCGCTTCTCATCATCGAACGCCGCTGCTATCTGGCTGATGGCCGCCCGGTCGAGTTCACCGAAACCCGCTACAACGGCGCGGTCTACGATTTTCTGACCGACCTTGGCGCCTGAGATTGGCGCATACCAGTTAGATACCGGTTGCGCGAGGCCCGAACCGCTTACACCCTGCGGCAAGGAGGACCAATGGCGCGAATCCTTGAGACTTTGCGTGGCGGCCTGATCGTCTCGTGCCAGCCGGTCAGCGGCGGGCCGATGGACGGGCCCGAGATCGTCGCGGCCTTCGCCATGGCAGCGCTGGCGGGTGGCGCCGTGGGTCTGCGGATCGAAGGGATCGAGAACCTGCGCGCCGTGCGGCGGCTGACCCAGGCGCCAGTGATCGGACTGGTCAAGCGCGACGTGCCGGGCAGCTTCGTTCGCATCACCCCGCTTCTGGAAGACGTGCTGGCGCTGGCCGAAGCCGGGGCCGACATCATCGCCTTTGACGCCACCGACCGCCAGCGCCCGGTGCCGCGCGCCGATCTGGTGGCGGCGATCCATGCGGCGGGACGGCTGGCCATGGCCGACTGCGCCTTTCCCGAAGACGGGGCGGCGGCGCAGGCCCTGGGAGTGGCGGTGCTGGGGTCTACCATGTCGGGCTACACCGGCGGGCCGGTGCCGGATGCGCCTGACCTGCACCTGGTGTCCGCCTTGCGCCGGACCGGCGGCTTCGTCGTGGCCGAGGGGCGCTATCACAGCCCGGCGCAAGCGGCGAGGGCGCTGGCCGCCGGGGCCGATGCCGTGGTGGCCGGATCGGCTATCACCCGGACCGAACATGTGACCGGCTGGTTCGTCTCGGCTATGGCCGAGGCGCAGGCTGAACCGCTCGCCGGTGCCGGTGAAAGACGCACGCTGGCGGTGGACCTGGGCGGCACCAAGCTTCTCGTCGCGCTGGTCGAGGGCACCAGGGTGCTGGACCGCGTCGAGGCTGCAACCGACCGCGACGCGGGGCCAACCGCGTGGGTGGCGCAGATGGCGGATCTGGCGCGCCGCTGGGACGGCCAGTTCGACTGCGCGGGCATCACGGTGACCGGGCTGATCAAGGACAACCACTGGCGCGCACTGAACCCCGGCACGCTGGCCTTCGAGGGCCGGTTTCCGCTGCACGACGCGGCCCAGGCGGCCCTGGGTGTGCCGGTCGTCTTGGCCAATGACGCGCAAGCCGCAGCCTGGGGCGAGTACGCCCATGGCGCGGGCCAGGGCAAGGACATCGTGTTCCTGACCGTATCCACCGGCGTCGGTGGCGGCGTGGTGGCGGGAGGCCGTCTTCTGCAGGGCCGGGGTGGCGTCGCAGGGCATTTCGGGCAGATCCTGCCCCTGCCCGAAGGCCCCGAGACCCGGTTCGAGGACCACGCCTCGGGCCGCTGGATCGCGGCCGAAGGCGCACGGCTTGGTCTTGCCCCAGATACGCGCGCCGTCTTTGCCGCCGCGGCCGCCGGGAACCCCCAGGCCGAGGCGGTGATCGAGACCTCGGCCGCCCGCGTGGCGCGACTTTGTCACGATCTGCAACTGATGTTCGACCCGCGCTATACCGTGATCGGCGGTGGCGTCGGGTTGGCTTCCGGCTACATTGACCGTGTGGCCCGGGCGGTGGCGCATTTCCAGCCCCTGGTGCGCCCGACACTTGTTCCCGCGGCGTTGGGCAGGGATGCCGGCGTCATCGGGATTGCCGATCTCGCAAAACGAAAACAACCAAACAGAGAGGAGACCCCATGACCTGCAAGACATTACTCCGCGCCGGGACAGCGGCGCTGGCACTTCTGGCCGGGACGGTGGCAGAGGCCGAAGTCACCGTGCTGGGCTGGCCCGGCGGCCCCGAGGAAGCCGCCCTGCGTGCCGTGACCGAGATCTACAACGCAAAGCCCGACCTCGCCGCAGAGAACAAGGTCGAGCTTCTGTTCACCTCGCGCGATGGCTTCTTCGACAAGCTGCAGGTGGACCTTGCCGCAGGGTCGACGGCCTTCGACGTGAACCTGATCGCGACCTACTCGATCGGCCGCTATGCGCCCTTCATGGAACCCGTCACTCTTTCGGATCAGGCGGGTGCGGTGTTCGGCGACACGGTGCTGAAGACGATGCAGTTCAACGGCCAGCAGTATGGCGTGCCGACGGACCTGTCGCTGCACTTCCTGTACTTCCGCCAGGATCTGATCGACGCGCTTCTGGCCGATGATGCGGCCAAGGCGAAATATGCCGAGATCAGCCAGCAGCACCTTGGCAAGGCGATGGAACCGAAGGCTCCGGCCGACTGGACCTGGGAGGATTTCGTCGCCAACGCGCTGTACTTCAGCCAGTCGGTCAACCCCGACAGCCCGACCCGCTATGGCACGGTGATCCAGGCCAAGAACCTTCTGTTCAACATGATGGTCTTCCACTCCTGGCCGCGCAGCTATGGCGGCAACTGGATGGATGACGCGGGCAACATCACCGTCGACAGCGAGGCCTACCGGACGGCGCTGAGCCAGGCGAAGATGCTGTTTGACCTGGGTGCCACCCCGCCCGACTCCACCAGCTACGAATACGCCGAGGCGAATGCGGCCTATTCCTCGGGCCAGGTCGCGGCGATGGTGCAGTGGAACGCGGCAGCCAGCGAGCTGACGGCAGCCCAGGCCGCCACCGGCACCACGGCTCCGCCCGCCGGACCGGACGGCAAGTTCACCCATATCCACGGCCTTGGCCTTGGGCTGAACAAGGCGGCCGAGAACAAGGAGGGCGCGATTGCCTTCCTGCAGTGGCTCTCGACCGAGGAAGCCGCACTCGCCTATGCCAAGGCGGGCGGCGCACCGGGCCTTGCGGCGGAAACGGCCGCCAAGCTTGCGGCGGACCGGCCCGATCTGGTGCAGGTCGGCGAATACGCTTCGACCTACGGCTTCGTTATGAACGGCGGCACATCGGAGAAGGCGCTGTCGGTCTACGAGGCACAGGCGAAAGAGTTCACCGGCTTCTGGGCCGGGACGCAGGATCTGGACACCGCGATGAAGAACGCCGCCACCGCCATGGCCGAGCTTCTGAAGTGACAGAAAGGGGCGCGGGCGGCATGATCCGCCCGCGCCTGCCTTAGGGAATCCCCGATGCCGCCACCCAGACGGTCCACCGAAAACGCTATCCTCGCCGGGCCGCTTGTCCTGTTCCTGCTGGCAATCCTCGGCTTTCCCACCGCCCTCAGCCTGGTCTACGGCCTGTCCGAAACCCGGTTCGAGACGCTGACCAGCCCCGAATTCGCGGGCCTGCAGAATTTCCGCGACGTGCTGGCCGATGCGACCTTCTGGCAGGCGGCGTGGTTTTCGCTGCGGTTCGGCGCGATCACGGCTGTGCTGCAATGCGCACTGGGCCTGGCGCTGGCGGTCTATCTTGCCCCCCTGGTGCGGCGGCACGGCTGGACTGTGGCCGTCCTCATCATCCCGATGATCGTGGCACCGGCGATGATGGGGCTGATGTACCGGCTGGTCCTGCACGAATTCGCAGGCCCCCTGCCCCACCACCTGTACCAGTGGCTGGGCTGGTCGCCGGCCTTCCTGGGGCCCGCCAATGTCTTTGCCACCGTGGTGATGGCCGAGACCTTGCAGTGGACGCCCTTCGCCTTCCTTCTGTTCCTGACCGCCTACCAGTCGATCCCCGCTGACATGCGCGAGGCGGCTTCGGTCGACGGGGCGCGGCCCTGGCGGCTGTTCTGGAAGATCGAATGGCCGCTGATGCTTCCCACAGTCTTTGTCGCTCTCTTCGTGCGGTTCATCGACGGGTTCCGGGTCTTCGACAACATCTACACCCTGGTCGGCGCCGGTCCGGGCGGATCGACCACCTCGATGTCGATCTACATCTTTGAAACCTTCCTGCGCCGGGGCGAGATCGGCCACGCGATGGCGGCGGCAATCCTGTTGTTCCTGACCGCCTTCCTGGCCCTGGCCCAGGCCCAGCGACTGATCCGGGGGCGCACGCCATGAAGCCCCGGATGACCCTGCGTTGGATGGTCTTCGGCCTTGCGGCCTTTGTGATGAACTTCCCGATCCTGGCCACGCTGATCACCGCCTTCAAATCCCCGGCCGAGGTCAGCCGCAACCCCTCGCTCTGGATCGAGGCGCCAAGCCTGGAGAACTTTGCCACCGTCCTGACCGTCAGCGACCGGCTGAACATCTATCACTATCTGTGGAACTCGACTGTGGCCGCGCTGATCGGGGCGGTGCTGCCGATGATCGTGGCGTTTCCGCTGGCCTGGGCCATGGTGCGGCGCGGCGTCGGCAAGGGGGTGCTGTTCCCGCTGGTCGTTAACCTGCGCGCGCTCCCGCTGATTATCTTCGCGATCCCGCTTTACATGATGTACTCGGTCATGGGCCTTCTCGACACTCGGCTGGGGTTGGGGCTGATCCTGGCCGTGGTGAACCTGCCCTTGACCCTGATGCTGCTGGTCAATGCCGTGGCCGAGATCCCGGCCGAGATCGAAGAGGCCGCCCATATGGACGGCGCACGGCTGCCGCGGCTTCTGCTGCGGGTGGTCTTGCCGCTGTGCCGGCCAGCGCTGATCACCACCTTCATCTTCGGCTTCATCACCGCCTGGAACGAATTCCTGTTCGGCCTGATGCTGACCACGCGCGAGGCGGTTCCGACGACCGTGGGCGCCTCGTTCTTCTTCGCCACCTCGGGCGGGGGCGTGCAATGGGGGGTGGCGGCGGCCGTCATGGTGGTGGCCGCGCTGCCGCCCCTGGCGCTGGGGCTGGTCATGTACCGCCGGATCAGCGGGTCGATGGTGGCGGGCGCGGTGAAGGGATAGCCATGGCAGAGCTGCGGATCGAGAACCTGACCAAGACCTTTGGCGGCCAAGCGGTGACCCGCGACGTCTCGCTTTCGGTCGCGAATGGCGAGTTCTGCGTCTTCGTCGGCCCCTCGGGCTGCGGCAAGTCCACGCTGTTGCGGCTGATCGCGGGGCTGGAAGAGGCGAGCTCGGGCCGGATCATCGTTGGCGGGCGCGACGTGACGCAGGTTCCGGCGCATGACCGTGACCTGGCGATGGTGTTCCAAAGCTACGCGCTCTACCCACACATGACTGTGCGTGACAACATCGCCTTCGCGCTGCGCACCGCCCGCCGCCCCGAATCCGAGGTGGCCGCGAAGGTCGCCGAGGCCGCCCGCACCCTGCAGATCGAGCCGCTTCTTGACCGCAAGCCCGCACAGCTGTCGGGCGGGCAGCGGCAGCGGGTGGCGATCGGCCGGGCCATCGTGAAGGCGCCGCAGCTGTTCCTGTTCGACGAGCCCCTGTCAAACCTGGACGCCGAGCTGCGCGTCCACATGCGGGTCGAAATCGCCCGGTTGCACCGCGACCTGGGCGCCACCATCATCTACGTCACCCATGACCAGGTCGAGGCGATGACGCTGGCCACCCGGATCGTGGTCCTGCGCGATGGCCGGGTCGAACAGATCGGCAGCCCGTTGCAGCTGTACGACGACCCCGACGACCTGTTCGTCGCGGGTTTCATCGGCAGCCCGAAGCTGAACGCGCTGAAGGCCCGGGTGCAGGGCGGGCGGCTGGTGTTGACCGACTGCGGCGCCCAGTCCCTGCCTCTGCCCGCCCTGTCCGCCGCCCCGGCCGAGGGCGCAGATGTCACCGTCGGCCTGCGGCCCCAGGCGATGGCACGCGGCGGCTCAGCCGAGCTGGATCTGGTGATCGAGGTGGCGGAGCATCTGGGATCCGAGACCCTGGTCCATGCCCGCCCGCCCGCATCGGGGCCGCTGCTGACCGCCGTGGTGGATGGCGGTCGCGAGCTTGCCCCCGGCCAGCCCTTCCGCCCACGCTTCGACCCGCAAAAGCTGATGCTCTTCGCCCCTTCGGGCGCGCGGCTGCGATAGGACCCGTGTGCGAGCGGGCACCCGCCACCGCGGCCCTGCCTGTCACAACCCTCAGACTGTCTGGGAAGTGGTGGCGAGGGAGGGACTCGAACCCTCGACCTCGCGATTATGAGTCGCGCGCTCTAACCAGCTGAGCTACCTAGCCACTGCGGCGCGGATTAAGGGGGGCCGGAGCCGAGGTCAAGGGTGAATCCGACGCAACCGGCAGAGTTGCCGGATTGACCGGGTCCGCTCGCGCTTGCACCATCGCAGGATGTTCGCCGCTGACTTTTCCAGCCGCCAAGCCCTGGCAGATCTTGAACGCGCCACTGGGGGCGACCCCTTAGCGGATGATACAAGCGCTGCCTTTGACCGTGCAGCCCCGCCGGACCAGGTCTGGGCCGCCACGGCCAGCCTACTGTGGCAGGCGATGGCTAGCCGCCGCAACGACCCGTTTCTGGAGGACATCTGGGGCCAGCGCCAGGCAGAACTGCTGGCGGCACCTGCGCCGATCCGCGCCGCACTGATGAACGGGTTCCAGCGCCTGTGCGATCTCGGCCTCTTGGAGGCGAGGTGCAGGCCGCTTCCGGACCAGCGGGTCACCCATTCCCGTACCGATGTGGATTCCGCCCTGAAAACCATCGCGCGGGCGATGACTCTGCCCGAGATGGACCACATTTCGCGCGCTGATTACGGGATGGATGTCGCGCGCCACCGGGATGCCCTGGTTGCCCTGCTGCACGATCCCGAGGTGGCCTATCCCAAGGGTGACTTCTGGTATCCCGCCGAAGTGGTTGAGCTTGTCGCGCATGTGCCGAAATCGACAGGCTACATTCCCTGCATGGCTATCGTGCTGCTCGATGCCTTGCGGACGGGGGACATGCAGGACAACGCCACTTTCCGACTGGAGGGCCAGTGGGCCGAGCTGCTCGCCTTGCCGCAGCGGGCAAGGGATGCCTTCCTTGCCGCCTACCGGCACCTCTATGAGACTGACATCCTGGGCTCACCAAACCTGCCCGAGGCGTTCACCTTGCCCTGGGTCGAAAACATCGGGCCCGCGCCAGCGAAGAGCGACCGCAGGAAGCGATGAGCGGCCCGTCAGTGCGCCACCCTTGGCCGCCCCGATGCCGTAGCCGTGACCTTTGCCTCGATGAACATCTGGCGGCCCTCGATCTCCACCTCTTTTACCTCGCAGTCCACGGTGACCCGCAGGTCCACGGCGCCGGCTTCCCTGGCGCGGTTTGAGGCGTCGGCGACCAACGCGGCCTCCAGCGCCGCGAGGGCGGCTTCAGAGCTTGAAAAGACCTGCAACCCCTCCGCCAGATGCGCCACGAACCGGCCCTCGGCGGGCGAGGAAACGGTGCCTGTCGCGCGCTGGCTGACCTGGCCCGCGACCGCACCGATGGCATTCGCCACCCCGGCATGTTCCGGCAGGATCATCGGGCAGTGCAGCCGGTCCCCCACCGCGCCGTAATAGGACGGGGCGGAGGCGCCGAGGCCGATCACCGGCACGCCCAGCTTGACCGTGATCTCGACCACCCCGCGATGCTGGGCAAGGCCCTGCGTGGTCAGCCTGTGGCGGGCCAGCGCCTCCGGCGGTTCGCCCGTAAAGGCCGCGTCTTCGCCGAAGGCGGCCTCCAAAAGGCAATCGACCGTCTGCTGCGTCAGCTGGTCCACCACCGCCTGCGCAAAGACCTCGGGCCCCGTGGCAAAGCGTTCCCCCGCCCCCGTCCGCCGCTTGGCGATCAGCCGCAGCGCCTTTTCCGCCGCCGCCGCGTCCCAGGTGTCGAGCCGCCCCAGAACGTGCGATGCGTCCGAGGGCGTCACGCCCGAGATCATCACCAGGCCCCGCGCCACCAGCCGCTCCAGCGCGGCGACCTCAAGGCGAGAGGTCAGGGCATTGGCCATTGGCATCGGCTTCACGATCCGGTCCAGCACCGCGATGTCCCGGGCGTTGAGGCCACCACGCTGGCCGGTCATGGGCACGACGAAACGGCCATCCATCTCGCCCACCGCCTCACTGGACAGCCAGCGGTCCAACGCGGCATGGACCATCGGACCGTTGTCGACGGCGAGAAGGGAGACGGGCATCAGCCGCCGCGGACCAAGCCGCAACCCGCCCTTCAGCCCCTCGGTCACCAGATGCACCTCGCTGTCGCCGCCAAGGCCGGTGGTGCGCATCGCCACCGCCTCGACCATGGTGCGGAAACCGCCGACGCGGGCGCCTTCAGGGTCGATCTCGGGCAGCCCGTCGCGCAGCAGGGCCACGTCGGTCGTCGTCCCGCCGATGTCGGACACCAGCGCATCCGACGCCCCGGTCAGCCAGCGCGCGCCGACGATGGAGGCGGCGGGGCCGGAGAGGATCGTTTCGATCGGCCGTTCCCGGACCATGGCGGCGGAAATCAGCGCCCCGTCCCCGCGCACGACCATCAACGGGGCGTCGATCCCCACGGCCTGCAGATGCCGTTCGCAGGCGGCGACGAGCCGGTCGATCATGCCGATCAGGCGGGCGTTCAGGACCGCGGTCAGGGCGCGTTTCGGGCCGTTGAGGTTGGCGGAAAGCTCGTGGCTACAGGTCACCGGGCGGCCCGTCACGCGGCGGATCAGGTCGCGGGCGGCCACCTCATGCGCAGGATTGCGGGTGGCGAACTGCGACGCCACGGCAAAGCCCGAGACCTGATCGCCCAGCGACCGGACTTCAGCCTCAAGCGCGGCCAGGTCCAGCGCCGCGACTTCGGTGCCGGCATGGGTATGTC
>JBJTSJ010000399.1:0-15334 GCA_046076605.1 Tabrizicola sp. | reverse complement strand
ATGCGCCGAAAAGCCACAAAACCCCTTGACCTCCGCCCTCAAGCCTGACTCCATAAAGCCGTCGAACAGCCTGCCCGCGACCGCGAAATGGCTGCCCGCGATGCCGTGAAACAAGCGCCCGCGATCGCGCGAAATACGCAGGAAAAGGTCTTTACGGCCTCGCCGGCAAGCTGGTGATCCAACCGGAGTACCAGCGCAACTACATCTATGGCGACGGAAAGAAGGACGTCGCCGTGATCGACTCTCTGCTTCGCGGCTACCCCCTAGGTCTGATCTACTTCAACGATGGCGGCACAAAGCTTGAAGTGCTGGATGGGCAGCAGCGCATCACCAGCATCGGGCGTTTTGTCACTGGGAAGTTTGCCATTCGCCGCGATGGTCGCGAGCAGACGTTCTCCTCCCTGCCCCAAGACGAGCGGGACAGGATTATGGGAAGCATTTTGCTTGTCTATGTTTGTGCGGGCTCCGAGGCCGAGATCAAGGAATGGTTCCAGACGATCAACATCGCCGGGGTACCCCTGAACCGGCAGGAGCTTTTGAACGCCATCTACTCTGGTCCTTTTGTGACGGCTGCGAAGGCGGTTTTCTCGAATTCGGGCAACGCCAATCAGCAGAAATGGTCTTCCTATTTGAAGGGAGACCCAAAGCGGCAGTTCTGGATGCGGCTGTGGCTGATGGGGCCAACACGCTGAATGGGCTGACTTTCGGGCTGGCCGATCCCGAGCCCGCCTACAACGAGGCGCGCAAGGAAGCGGTGGCCGATGCGCGGGCGAAGGGCGAACTGCTGGCCACGGCGGCGGGGGTGAAGCTGGGCGATGTGGTGTCCATCATCGACAATGGGGCGATGACCGACCCTGCGCCGATGTACCGCGACGCTGTTTCCGCGGCGCCCGTGCCGGTCGTGGGCGGCGAACTTGGGCTGATCGCGAACGTCATGGTGACCTTTGCAATAGCGGACTGACCGACAGTGCGGGGCTAGACGGACAAACGGCGGAACTCTAAGGGGTTCCGTCGGATATTGTCATCTTTTGGCCCAAGTCGCCGGGCAATAGACAGGCAAAGAATTCCGGGCCTGAGCAGAGGGTTCATCATGTTTCGCGGCACTTTCGGCATGGTGATTGCGGTCATCACCGCGATCATTGGCGTCGGTTTCGCCGTCCTGAAGTATCAGGTGCTGGATGCCGTGCTGCCGACGGAAATGCTTTCCGCAGTCAATAGCGTAAGGGCCGCGGTCGAGGGTTCGTCCGAGCCGGTCAAGGACGATGGCAAACGCAAAGTGGTCGCCACCGCAGAGGACGGTCCGGGCAAGTTCCTGGTCGACGGACCAGACGGTCTGCGCGCCGAGGGCCCGATCGCGGCGATCTCTGGCAATCTGCCGATCTTCATCGATGATTTGATCAGCGGCTATGCCGCGACATCGGATGACGCAGTGCCGTCCATGGTAACGACCATCCGGCCGATCAGCGGCTGCAGGCCGACCCCGCCGGCCGAGGGCACCGTCGTGGGTCACGTGACTGCGGGCAAAAGTGGTCTGCCTCTGCCCCTGACGACCTATGATGACGGCGATCTTGCCGCTGGCGTGCAAGGGTTTGTCGATGCCTATCGGGCGGGCGATGCGGACCCCGCCGCAGGCCTGCGCGGTCCGGTCTATGAGGCCTATGACGTTGCGGTGACGGAAACGCGGGCTCCGGTCTATCTGGTGCTGGAGAACCAGTCTGGAAACCGGATCTGGAACATCCACGCAACTGATGGAGCGCGCATCGAACGGGTTGTCCTTTTGGGAGGGCATCAGGCCGGTGTGGCCAACCTCGATCCGGTCGTTCCGGTCGAAGTCATCCTTGGCGAGGGCCTTGCGGACTGTGCCGTAAGCCCGGCCTACAGGCTGAACCCCAATCACGAAATCCTGGCCAAGATCGCCAGTGGCGAGACTGCGGTGCAGGCCGGGCAGGAGTCGCTTGCCAGGATTGAAAGCGCGGCGGCGGCCTATGACACCTGGTTCCGCGACACGTTCGGCGTGCTGGCAAGCGCGACGCGGGCGGGCTTTGACGCCGGTACGATTTCTGCCGTTGGTCCGGTGCCGCGGCAATCGGAGACAAAGGCGGACTATCTGCCGATCCGAGGCTCGACACTGCGGACGACACAAAGCACATATTTCGAGATCGACGGACAGGTGCCTGCGGGCGAGGACTTTGCATCGCGGGTGAAGGCCATCGCGACGACGTTCGCCTTTGGCGACCTGAGCTACTTGCGTCAGGGGGCGGATTTCTGATGCTCCGCTTGCTGATCGGAACGGGCCTGCTGCTGATGACGGTGGGATTTGGTGCGGCCGGATGGCAGTACTGGCAGTCTTTGCCGGCCCAGTCGGCGGGCGCCACAGATGCCACGCCCGCTGACCCCAAGCCGCAATCCGATAAATCTGTGGTCGTGAAGCAAAACTGGCTCGCTTCGCCCAGCGGCGGCCTCATCGCGCAGGACGAGGTACAGGGCTATCTTGCGCAAGACCGTCTTGTGCCCACCCGCATGGTGCTGGTGACGCGGCAAGCCAATCTGGCCGACCTTCTGGGATCGAACGAAGCTTTGCCGCAAGCGGAGTATCTGCAGGTTCTCGCTGACATCCGCGCGCCGCGGCTGGCCGAAGGGCTGTGCGCGATCGTCTTTGAGGCAGGGGCCGCAGATTGTACTGTGAACTCGGCTCGGGTGGTCGAAGGCAGCGTCGATCCGGTCACCGGGACCGCGCTTTTCCGACTGGAACTCGCCTATCGTCTGCCGGACGCGGTGGAGGCCTTGCCGGACCTCGCGGCCCAAGTCTTCCGGACCGCACCGGTTTCCTTGATGCTGGATCCCGGTGCGCCAGGCGCGGCGAGTGCGGACTTGGCCCTTAGTGCTGCGCTTACCGCAGTTGCCGACGCTTGCGCAGCCGAGACAGTGGGCGATCTGTGCCGGATGCTGCGGCTGACGCTGGACTGGGCACCCGGGCAGCTGGTGCAGGCCCGCGCAGACATCGGCTGGCTCGATCCCCTGCCGCAGGGCGTTTCGGTGGCCCCGCCGCTTACCCCCGGGCAAGGAGGCTAAGCGGCGGGGGCAGGGGTCATGCAGTGGCCTTGGCCAGCGCCTGGTCAAGGTCGGCGATGATGTCCTCGACATTCTCGATCCCGATCGAGACCCGGACCACGTCCGGAGCGGCACCCGCCTTGATCTGGGCTTCTTCCGACAGTTGCCGGTGCGTGGTCGAGGCCGAGTGGATGATCAGCGACCGCGTGTCGCCCAGGTTCGCCACGTGGCTGAACAGCTTGACGTTATCGATCAGCTTGACGCAGGCCGCATACCCGCCCTTCACACTGAAGGTGAACAGCGCCCCGGGGCCCTTCGGCGTGATCTTCTGCGCCAGATGATGGTAGGGCGAGGACTTGAGGCCCGGATATGTGACCTTGCCGATCCGGGGATCCTGCTCCAGCCATTCGGCCACGATCTGCGCGTTCTGGATGTGCCGATCCATCCTCAGGGCCAGGGTCTCGATCCCCATCAGCGTGTAATGCGCGCCTTGCGGGTTCATCGTCATCCCAAGGTCGCGCAGGCCGATGGCTATGGAGTGGAAGGTGAAGGCCATGTTGCCCAAGGTCGGGTGGAAGACGAGGCCGTGGTAGGCGGGCTCGGGCTGGCTGAGGGAAGGGAACTTGTCGTTCTTCGACCAGTCGAACTTGCCACTGTCGACCACGATCCCGCCGGTCACCGTTCCGTTGCCGGTCAGGTATTTCGTCGCCGAATGGACGACGAGGGTCGCACCATGCTCGATCGGGCGGCAGAGGTAGGGGCTGGCCGTGGTGTTGTCGACGATCAGCGGGATATGCGCCTGGTTCGCGACGCGGGCGATAGCGGGGAGGTCGGACAGGGCGCCGCCGGGGTTGCAGATCGTCTCGCAGAAGAGGGCCCGGGTGTTGGAGTCGATGGCAGCCTCGATGGCCTTGGGGTCGTCAAAGTCGACGAACTTGGCCGACCAGCCGAACTTGCGGATCGTGTTCGAGAACTGCTGGATCGTGCCGCCGTAGAGTTTCGTGGAGGCCACGATGTTGTTGCCCGGCTGCATGATCGGGAAGAGGGCCATGATCTGCGCTGCGTGGCCCGAGGAGCAGGCAATGCCGCCCGCGCCGCCTTCCAGCGCGACCACTCGGTTCGCGAGGGCGGACACGGTGGGGTTCGTCAGCCGGGAGTAGATGTAGCCGATTTCCTGCAGGTTGAAGAGCTTGGCCGCGTGGTCGGCGTCGCGGAAGACGTAGGCGGTGGTCTGGTAGATCGGCACCTGCCGGGCGCCGGTGGCGGGGTCGGGCGCAGTGCCGGCGTGGATGGCAAGCGTCTCGAAGCCGAGGGGTCTGTCGGTCATGTTGTCCTCCCATGTTTGGCGGGCAGGGTAGGGGGGAATGCGCGGGCTGGCAACGGGGACGTGTCCACGGTGGACAGCGTTGGCCAAGATAGGAATATCAATGGCTTGGACGCGGGCGTTCAGGGAATGTTAATCTCTGGCAGGCGGGTATGGCAGAAGGATCGTTGCAGCCCCGGGCCTTGCATGGTTGGATCGGCACGCCCAAAGGAGTGCCCGCGATGCTGACGCCGTTCCACCTTGCCTACCACGTCACAAGCCTTGACGAGGCCCGCGCCTTCTATGGCGGCGTGCTTGGGTGCCGGGAGGGGCGGTCAACGGAGACCTGGGTGGATTTCGACTTCTTCGGGCATCAGATCAGCCTGCATCTGGGTGAGCCGTTCAAGACGACGAACACCTGGAAGGTCGGGGACAAGCTGGTGCCGATGCCGCACCTCGGCTTGGTCCTGCACCTGCCGGACTGGCGCGCGCTCGCCGACCGGCTGACGGCAGCGGGGGTGGCGTTCGTCCTGCCGCCTCAGGTCCGGTTTCAGGGCCAGCCGGGGGAGCAGTGGACGATGTTCTTCCGGGACCCGTCGGGCAATCCGATCGAGGTGAAGGGGTTTGCGCGGATGGAGGCGGTGTTTGCGCCCTAGGCCAGAGGGGCGAGGATGCTGACCTGATACTGGCTGAAAGCCTTGGCCTTTACTGGATCGAGGGCCAGGTAGGACGGGTGTTCGAAGACCTGCTTCACGGCCGCGTCCGTAGGAAACTCGACCAAGGACACAAACTGCGCAGCAGGTCCGCCCGCGATGACGCGGGACACGGCGTGGCGGCTGATCAGGCGTGCGCCGGCGGCCTCCATCAACGGGCCCACGACGTCGAGATAGGTTTGTAGCGCCGACTCCTCTTGGGGGTGGAGCGTGGTCAAGGCCAGCACGGTCACGGGCATGAGGGTCGTATCCTTTGATGCGTGTTTCCATGTCGACGAGGTCGGCCCAGACCGCAAGTGCGCAAATCCTGACGCAACCCTTTCGGAGGGGATACCAGCGCTGGATCGCGGTCCTGCAAGACGAAGGTGCATGTGCAGGATCGGTGCGGGTCAAAGGTTGCGCATTGGTTCAGCCTTCGGTGCGCTGTAGCGCACCTTCCGTTGTGAATCCTGTTGCGCTTCGGCGGCAGTCGGCCAACTCTGCGCCTTCGGGCAAGGAGGCACGGCATGGCAACGGAATCCGCAGGGGTTGATCTGGTCTCGGTCGTGACGCTGCTGGGTGCGGCGGTCGTGGCGGTGCCGGTGTTCAAGCGGATCGGGCTGGGGTCGGTGCTGGGATACCTTGCGGCGGGGCTGGCGATCGGGCCGTTCGGGCTGGGGCTTTTCTCGGACCCGATGGCGATACTCCATGTCGCGGAACTGGGCGTGGTGATGTTCCTGTTCATCATCGGGCTGGAGATGGAGCCGTCGAAGCTTTGGGCCATGCGTCGGGATATTCTGGGGCTCGGGCTGTTGCAGGTGCTGCTGTGTGTGGGCCTGCTGGGACTGGTGGGCGTCGCGCTGGGCTACCCTTACGCCGGGTCGCTGATCGCGGGGGCGGGGTTCACGCTGACCTCGACCGCCATCGTGATGCAGATGCTGCAGGAGCGGGGGGATATCTCGGCGCCGAAGGGGCAGCGGATCGTGTCGATCCTGCTTTTGGAGGACCTTGCCATCGTGCCGCTGCTGGCGCTGGTGGCGTTTTTGGCCCCCGGGGGCGAGACGCTGACGCTGATGGACCGGCTGCAGGGTGTGGGCATCGGGTTGGCGGCGATTGCGGTGCTGGTGGTGGCGGGGATCTACCTGTTGAACCCGATGTTCCGGCTCTTGGCCGCGTCCCGCGCGCGGGAGGTGATGACGGCGGCGGCTTTGCTGGTGGTTCTTGGCGCGGCGCTGTGGATGCAGCTGGGCGGGCTGTCGGCGGCGATGGGGGCGTTTCTTGCAGGGGTGCTCCTGTCCGAAAGTAGCTTCCGGCATCAGCTGGAGACGGATGTCGAGCCGTTCCGCGGCATCCTTCTGGGCCTCTTCTTCCTGGCCGTCGGCATGGCCTTGGACCTGTCGGTGATCGCCGAGAACTGGCGGCTGGTGGCGATCAGCGTGGTGTCGCTTATGGTGCTGAAATCGCTCATCATTTATGTCGTGGCGCGGGTGAACAAGGCGGATCATGCCGAGGCGCTGGAGCGGACGGTGCTGATGGCGCAGGGCGGCGAGTTTGCCTTTGTGCTGTATTCGGCGGCGCTGGCGGTCGGGCTTCTGACCGGAGAGGATGCGGCGATCCTGAATGCGATCATCATCGTTTCGATGGCGCTGACTCCCCTGATGGTGATCCTCCATGACCGGATGAAACCGGCGGCAAAGGTGTCGCTGGACGGGGTGGAGGCGCCCGAGGGCCTTTCGGGGCAGGTGCTGGTCGTGGGCTTCGGGCGGTTCGGCCAGATCGCCTGCCAGCCCCTGTTGGCGCGGCGGGTGCCGATCAACATCATCGATGACGATCCGGAAATGATCCGCGCCGCCGAGGCCTTTGGCTTCAAGGTCTGGTTCGGCGACGGGACGCGGCTGGATATCCTGAAGGCCGCGGGCGCGGACACGGCGCGGGCGGTGGTGATTGCGACGGACAAGAAGGACGTGACGACGCGGATCGCCAAGCTGGTGCGGCACGAGTTTCCGAATGCGGTGGTGCTGGCGCGGGCCTGGGACCGGGCGCATGCGCTGGAATTGATCAAGGAAGGGGTCGACCACCAGATGCGCGAGGTGTTCCATTCCGCGCTTGCGCTGGGCAGCGAGGCGCTGGAGGTGCTGGGGGTGGACCCCGACGACATCGGCGCGATCCAGGAGGGCATCCTGCGCCGCGACGCTGAACGGCTGGCGCTGCAGATGACGGGCGACATTTATTCGGGCAAGAGCCTGATCATCGGCAACGCCGAGCACACGGTCCGGACTTAAGGCGCGCCGACGGCGCGACGCTCGGCCGGTTCGGGCGGGGTCATCAGGCTTTCGAGTTTGGCCTTCACTGCCTCGGGCCAGGGCATCGAGGTGTGCTTGTCGAGCCAAGAGGCCGCGAGGACCTGTTCGACCGACCAGCGGTGTTCGTCGCCGCAGTGGATGGTGTGCTGGAGCCGGACCGAGGATTTGCCGACCTTCAGGATGGTGATACGGAAGGTCAGCTTGTCGCCGAAGAACGAGGGTTTGGAGAAGTCACAGGACAGGTGAACGGTGGGCGTGCCCCAGCGTTCGTTCCAGATGATCTCGTGCCAGGGCCAGCCGATATGGGCCCAGAACTCCTCGACCACGCCGTTCAGGATGTTGAGGTAGGCCGGGTAGTAGGCGGTGCCCGAGATGTCGCAATCGCCGAAATGCAGCATGCGGTCGGTGGTGTAGCAGACGGTCATCGTGGTCCCCCCTTTTGGCCGCAGGGTGCCGGGTTAGGGCCGCTTGTCAATCCAGCGGCACGGCGGTGGTGTACTTTGTCTGGCGCAACACGAAATGGGTGGTGGAGGCGCGGACGAGACCGAGGGAGAGGAGGTCGCGCATCAGGAAGCGCTCCAGGTCCTCGGGGTCCTGGGCCATGACCTTGATGACGTAGTCGTCCGCCCCGGTGATCGTGGCGCATTCGACGACGCGGTCGTGGCGCTGGGCGAAGTCTTCGAAGCGGCGGATCGTGGTCTCGGCGTGGTCGACGAGCGAGAGGTGGATGTAGGCGAGCGTGCCCATCCCGACCTTGCGGCGGTCGACCAGCGCGACCTCGCCCCGGATGATCCCGGCCTCGCGCAGGGCCTTGATGCGGCGCCAGCAGGGGGAGGTGGACATCTGCGCGATTTCGGCCAGGGCCTGGATGGAGAGGGTGCTGTCGCGCTGGAGGGCGGCGAGGATGCGGCGGTCGGTTTCGTCAAGGGCATAGGGTTGCATACTGGGGCCGTTATTGGGGCATGGGCTACCCGTATTATGATCCAGAGCGGTCAAGAAAGAAACCGGATTTCGTGGAATTGGGGAAAGGCTGGGGTATTGGCACGGGGAGGAGCTGCGATGCCGACAAGCTATCTTGCGAAGGAACCGGATGCCCAAGGCCGGATCGCCTATACCGCCGAAGAGGATGCAGTCTGGGCGGACCTCGTGGCGCGGCAATGGCCGATGGTCGATGCGCATGCGGCGGCGCCTTACCTGAAAGGGTTGCAGCTTCTGGACATGGCCAGCGACCGGGTGCCGCAGTGCCCGGACCTGTCGGACCGCTTGCGCGCGCTGACCGGGTGGCAGGTGGTGCCGGTCCCGGCGCTGATTTCCTTCGGGCGGTTCTTCGGGATGCTGGCGGAGCGGTGCTTTCCGGCGGCGAGTTTCATCCGCAACCGGCGCGACTTCGACTACATCGAGGAGCCGGACATCTTTCATGAGATCTTCGGTCATACCCCCCTGCTGACCGACCCGCGCTTTGCAGCGTTTTCGCAGGCGATCGGCGCGGCAGGGCTTCGGGCCGAGAAGGCGGATTACGCCTGGCTGATCCGGTTGTACTGGTTTTCCATCGAGTTCGGCCTGACCGTGGAGGGCGGGGTGACGAAGACGCTCGGCTCCGGGCTGGCGTCGTCGCCGTCGGAACTGCTGTGGTCGGTGAGCGGGAGGCCGGAGCTGCGGCCGTTCGACGTGATCGACATCCTGCGCACGCCCTACCGGATCGACATCCACCAGCCGGTCTACTTCGTGATCGAGCGGCTGGACGACCTGTTCGCCGCCGCAGACCGCGACCTCTTGGCCGATGTGGCCACGGCCCGGCGGTTGGGACAGCACGCGCCGACATATCCGCCAAAGCTGGAGAGCGCTTGATGGCCGAGGTCTGCCTGCCCTGTTCCGAAGCCACGCCCCGGATGGCCGCCGACGACTGCCGCGCGCGGATGGCGGGACTGCATGGCGACTGGGTGCTGGACGATGCGGCCCTAAGCCTTACCCGCAGCTTCGCCTTCAAGGGCTTTGCCAAGCCGGTGCAGCTGGCGAACCTTTGCGCCTGGTATGCCGAGAAGACGGGGCATCATCCCGATGTGGCGTTTGGCTGGGGCTATGTGCGCGTGACCTACACGACGCATGAGATCGGCGGGCTGTCGGAAGTGGATTTCGTCACAGCCGAGGGGCTGGACCGGCTGCTGGCCTAGGCGCGGTCGTCCTTTGGGCTGCCCATCACGACGAAGGTGGTGATCGCGCGGACCTGGGGCAGGGTGCCCAGAACCTCGGTATGCCAGTGCTTGTAGGCCGCAAGGTCGGCGCATTCGACCCTCAGGAGGTATTCCACGGTGCCGGTGATGTTGTGGCATTCGCGGACCTCCGGCGCGCGGGCAACGGCACGCTCGAAGGCCTCTTGCGAGGACTTGGTGTGGCTGCCGAGGCCCACGGTAACATAGGCGACGAAGCCGATGCCGAGCTTGGCGGGGTCAAGGACGGCGCGGTAGGACTTGATGATCCCGGCCTTTTCCAGCGCCTGGACGCGGCGGAGGCAGGCTGAGGGCGAGAGGCCCACGCGATCGGCCAGCGCCAGGTTGGGCTGGCGCGCGTCGCGGGTCAGTTCGCGCAATATCCGGTGATCGATGTCGTCGAGTTTCGTCATTTGTTGTGAATATTGCCGTAGGGGCGGCATCTTTGCAATCCTTCACCGCCCAGGGCGCTGCAGGATTGCGGGCATGACACATGATCTATTTCTTGCCCTTCTGGGTTTCGCTTTCGTCACCTCGGTCACGCCGGGGCCAAACAACATGATGCTGCTGTCATCGGGCGTGAACTTCGGCTTCCGCCGGACGCTGCCGCACATGCTGGGGATCAGTATCGGCCATGCACTGATGGTGTTCCTGGTCGGTCTTGGGCTGGCGGGGGTGTTCAAGGCCTGGCCGCTGGCTCTGACTGTGCTGAAGGTGGCGGCGGTGGCCTATATGCTGTGGCTGGCCTGGAAGATCGCCCATGCGGGCGCGCCGGGCGAGGGGCGGGCAAAGCCGCAGCCGATGACCTTTCTGCAGGCGGCGGCGTTCCAGTGGGTGAACCCCAAGGCCTGGGCGATGGCCTTGGGCGCTGTGTCGGCCTATGTGGTGGAGCCTTCGGTCTGGGTCTATGCCGCTGTCGCCGGGGCCTTCGCCTGCGTGAACCTGCCCTCGGTGTCGGTCTGGGCGGGTGCGGGGCAGGCGGTGCGGCGCTGGCTGGACGGGCCGGGTCGGCTGCGGGTGTTCAACTGGGCGATGGCGGGGCTGCTGGTGCTGTCCCTTTGGCCGGTGGTGACGCTGGAGATGTGAGGCTCGTGGTGCGCCATGAATGCGCACCCTACCGGACCCAGAGACCTTCGCGCTTCAGCGTGTTGCGGATCATCTGTTCGCGGCGGGGCAGGTTTGCCCGGTCGAACAGCGCACGGGCCTTGGGGCCCTCGCCCTGGATCACCATGCGTTTGAACTGCCCCCACTGGCGGAGGTCGGGGCGCAACTGGTCCGCAAGGCTTTCCAGCACCTCGACCACGTGGTCGCTTTCGCGGGCGTAGAGGAGGGGGAGCGTGCGGTAGTGGCAGGTGGCTTCGCCGTCCAACGCAGCAAGCTCCGGCCCTGGGCGCCTGCCGCCGAAGGAATGGATGACGAGCGGCAGCGTGATCTGGTCGAGCCAGGGGTAAAGGTCCTGGCAGACCAGTTCCTCGGGCGGGTTGGCGCGGATATCCTTGGCCCAGGCGAGAAAGCGGTTGCCGAAGGCGCGGGGGCTTTCGTGGAAGAACCAGCCCGCGTTGAAGTAGAGGAAGCGCTGCCAGTAGTCGTCGGGATGGCTGGGGTCGAGGCTTGCGTCAAAGTCGAGGTTGAAGCGGTCGTAAAGCGATTTCCAGGTCTGGGTCGCGGTGGGGCCGTAAAGTTCGACCTTGGGCCAGGTGTTTTCCCGCCGCATCGAGGCGGACGGCTTGGTGAAGTCGAAAGGAATGGCCGAGAGGGGGCCGGTGACCAGCGTATCGGTGTCGAGAAACAGGAAGGGCGCGTCTGGAAGAGCGGCCAGAGCTTCGATCTTGTTGCCGTGCGGGTAGTCCGACCCGAAGGCACGGGTCTCGAAAGGCAGGATCGTCGCTCCGAGGTTGGTCAGGGTCTTGCGCGTCCGATCCGAGATGCGCGGATCGTCCTGCCATTTCGGGCCAGGCTGCGGTTCGGCGATGAAGAGCGTGCCGGGGAAATCGGGATCGGAGTGGCGGAGCGAGGCGGCGAGGAGGATCGCCTCATGCTCCAGCCGGCCGGCCTGGGCGATGGCGAGGAGGTTGAAGGTCATCGCGGCGATAAGCGGAGCGACAGGCAGGACATGCCGCCGTCGAGTTTCGCGCATTCGGAGTTGCCGATTTCGCGGACGGTGAAGCCTGCGGCGGCGATGGCGTCGCGGGTGCGGGGGAAGCCTGAGGGCATCAGGACGAGGTCGTTGAAGCGGATGGTGTTGGCGGCGGCTTCCTCGCCGTCGGCGACGTCGATGATCCTGTAGCCGTCAAAACAGCCCGAGGCGGAGAGGCGTCTGGTGGACAGGACGGTATCCGTGCCCAGGAGCGAGCAGTCGGTCTTGAAATGGAGGACGCCGGGTGGGGTGTGGACCTCGCGGACAGGATGGCCCCAGGGGGTGACGAGGCGGGTCAGCTCGGCGATGCCCTGGGCATTGGTGCGGGCCGAGCGGCCGACGAGGACTTCGCGTTCGGTGACCAGGATGTCGCCACCCTCGATGAAGCTGTCCGTGCCGGTGATTGCGACGACCTTGGTGTAGAGCGCCTTGAGGTGTGGGGCCATCTCGGCGGCCTCGCCCAGGCGGGACGGCGCGCCGGGGCGCATGATGACGGCGCCTTCCGGCAGGCAGAGGGCGGTGTCTTCGACAAAGACGCTGTCGGGGTAGGCGTCGAGCGGGGGCAGTTCGATGACTGTCGCGCCGGTTTCCCGCAGCGTGGCGATGTAGGCGTCGTGGTGGGCCTGCATCGTCGCAAGGTCCGGAGTGCCGGTGTCAATGGCGCGGAGGCCGCGGATGATCGACGCGGCGGGACGGCGGGTGATGGCGTGTGTGAAATGGGTGGAGAAGGACATTCGCATGGACCCTTGGTTTGGCGTCTGTGTTGCACCCCGATGGCCCGGGGTGCAAGAGCCGCAATTCGGGTTCCGGTGCGATGCTGCGCGAGGGACCTAGCGTTTCAGCGGATAGCGGTCGGCTTCTGCGAAGACGTCGATCACGCGGGTCCCGGCACGGATGATTGCGCCGTGTTCGACGCCCGCAGGGATCGTATAGCTGTCGCCGGGCCGGTAGGTCCGGGTTTCGCCGCCGATGGTGAAGAGGATCTCGCCTTCGATGACCGAGCCCCATTGCGCGCCGTGGGAGTGGGTCGGCAGGGTCATCTCCTTGTGGAAGGTGAAGAAGACGACCAGCGCATCGTCGGAGCGCACGGCGGCGGTCTGGACGACGTCGGGCGGGAAGGGGACAGCGATGCCGGGAAAGTCGGCAATGAAGCTGGGGAAGGGCATCGTGGCCTCCTGATGCGCGGGGTCAGGAGGGCGAGGGTAGTCCGGATGCGACGGGGTGGATAGGGCTTCTTCCAGTTACCCCGCCCAGGGCAGGGTCAGCGCGGGGTGGAAGAGCCAGCGCCACCAGGCGTGGTCGAGGAACTGTCCGGCAAGGATGAGGAAGGCGAGGCCGAGGGTGATGGCCATGGCCAGCCCGTACCAGAGTGCGGTCATCAGGCGGGACCGGGCGCGGGCGGGGCAGGCGGCCTCGGCCGCGTGGGAGCCGTCCCAGAGCCCCGGTTTCAGGCCTGCGGCACGGGGGGCGGCGGTGGCGTAGATCCGCACGGAGATTGCGCGCAGGACCCAGGTCGACAGGAAGGTCATCGCCGCGAGGGCGAGCGTGATCTTGCCTTGCAGCGCGGCCAGATCCTCGAGCTGCAGGTCTTGCACCCAGGGCGCCCAGTCGGTCGCGGTGGTGATAAGCCCGCGCGCCGCGGCGAAAGGCAGGGCGGCGAGCGTCGTCAAAGCCGTCAGGACGGGAATGCGCCATCCTGCCTGGGTGACAAGCGACCGGATCCGGCGCAGCTGAAACGCGGCGGACAGGCGGTCTTCGGTCGCGAGATGGGCGAGCATCAGGGGCAGGGTGGGCAGGATCAGCGCCGACAGAAGCGCGCCGAACAGGAAGACCGAGGGACCGACAAACGCCTGTTCATAGCCCTTGTTGAACGAGTTTTCCCACCCGGCCCACCAGGCGCCAAGCCAGAGGAGTGTGAACGGCAGGGTCCAGGCCAGCAGGGCGGTCAGGGCCATCGCGCCACTGCGGATGTTCGCGCCGAGGCCCCCCAACGCGCGGGCAATGCGGCCGGAGGGGCGACCCTCGGCCTCATGCGGGCCAAGCAGCCATCCGGGCGTTTCCTCGGCGGCCCCGAAGCGGTTGCGGGCTAGATGGCCCTGGCGGCGGGTCAGCCAGCCGAGAGCGATGACGGCGGTGACTGGACCCGTGCAGAGGAGAGAGCCGATTGCGCCGTTCAGAATGAAGCGTGCAAGCCGGGCGACGCGACCTGGGCCGTAGGCAGCGTGGGTCATCGCGGGTTCGGGCAAGTGGCTCACAGAAATGCCCCCTCGATCGCGTCACCTTCAGCCCGGGTCGCCTTGAAGCCCATCGCCGCAGCAATAGTTGGGGCGATGGCAGACTGGTCGACGGGCCGGTCGATCACGCCACGGCTGATACCGGGGCCAAAGATCACCGCCCAGGTTTCATGTGCGGAACGCGAGTTGAAGTGGTGCTGGAACGGTACCTCGGCTAGGGGGTTCGCGTCGCGTCCGCAGTCGGGGGTGATGACGAAGATCGTGTTGTCTCGGTAAAAGGGATCAGCATCGGTGGCACTGACCAGGCGCTGCAGGCCCTCGTCGATGATTGCAATGGCGCGGGTGTAGTGGCTGGGATTGCCCCAGTGGACATAGTCCGGGTCCTGGTAGTTCACCATCAGGAAGCGGGGTCGCAATTCGGCCATGGCGCGGACGGACAGTTCGGTCAGAAGCCGGTCGCCACGCGGGTTCTTGTAGCCGGTGTCGCCGAAGTCCTGCCGCCAGCGTTCCCAGAAGGCGATGACCTCGGGCGAGGGGTCGGGCGTGGCGCCGCGCGGGCTCTTGGTCAGAAGCTGTTCGCGTTCTTCCTGGACAGCGAGCAGCTGATCTTCCGACAGACGGCCTTCGGCCAGCTGCATAGCCGTCCGGTAAAGCTTGTAGCGGTGCAGCGACAGCATTTCGGACCGATATTCGACGCCGAAGTGATCGCCCGCGCCGAAGGTGATGAATTCCTCTTGCGGGCGGTCCTCGCCATTGACCAGAAGGACCTGATGCGCGGGTATGTCGAAGCTGCGGCGGAGGTATTCGAAAAGCGTGGGCTCGGTCGGTTCAAGCCGGTCGTCCAGAAACTCCGGCAGCTCGCGGTAGGCAAGGTATCGGCCGGTCAGCAGGTTCAACGTGCCTTCGGCGTGGCTGGTGTTCACCCCCTCCAGTCGGTCGATGCGCAGATCGGGGATGAAGGTGCCGCGTGGAGCCAGGCTATGACGCAGAAAGGGGGCCCAGGTTGCGGCTTCGTCGATGGTCTCGGCCCGCCGGACACCGCCGCCGAAGCGGACCAGGATCACGTTCGGGCCGCGATAACCGTCGGTCTGCGACGATGCCGGGTGCGGTACGGCAAGGCTTGCGGCCAGGCCCAATGTCGAGAGGGTGAACTGACGGCGATCCATCTTGACCTCGCGTTTGTTAATACGATTAACATTACACGAGTCAGCCGTTGTTTTCGAGAGAATTCTTTGCGTCGCGCTGATATGGGCAATCGAGCACCTTGCGGCCGAGGCTGTGTAAAAACTCCAATTTCGAGATTCTGAACAGAACAATTTCCTCATGAGCCCTCCGGTGGCGGCTCGCGTCAGGACGAAATATTGCAGTTGCTCCTGCGGGAGAACATCATTCCCGGCCCGACCATGC
>JBJTSJ010000398.1:0-2540 GCA_046076605.1 Tabrizicola sp. | reverse complement strand
GGCGAGGCGCTGACGTCGTGCAGGTGCTGGGCCTTGACCAGGCAGTATTGCGCGAAGGCGCCGTCAAACTCCGACCCGATCGAGACGAAATGGATCGGGTTCTCTCCGGTCGGTTCGTGCTGGTTCGTGGGACAAATGACCCGCGCGCACAGGGGAAGGTCCTCGACCCCGTCACCCAGTGCAACGATCCGCCCGCAAAGGTCGGCGCCCTGGGTCCGGGGAAAGCCCAATTTGCCCGACCAGCCCGCCGCGCGCCCCTCGCCGCCATACCAGCCGACGCGGGTGTTGATGTCGGTCATGTTGACGCCCGCCGCCAGGACCTTGACCAGCACCTCGTCCGGGCCCGGGCGCGGCACGGGAAGGTCATCGCGCCAGACAAGCATCTCTGGCCCGCCATGGCCGACCAGCTGCACGCCCGACATGGTGGCGGGAATTCCGGTCATGCCCGGATGCGGGCGTTGGCCGGGTCCCACAGGGGCTCGTCGGCCTTGACGGTGGCGGGGTAGCGCTTGCCGAAGATCTCCACCTCAAGCGCCTGTCCCGGCACGTTCACCTCGGCCTTGAGCATCCCAAGACCGGTGCAGGCCCCGACCCTATGGCCCCAGTAACCCGAGGTGAGTTCCCCCACCACCTGCCCCTGATGCCAGATCGTCGCCATGTAGGGAGGGTCATGGTCCGCCGCCTCGATCACCAGGGTGCAGAAGCGTTTCGCCACGCCCCGCTGCTTCTCGGCCTCCAGCGCCGCCTTGCCACGGAACGCCGGTTTCGCCCAGTCCACGAACCGCTCCAGCCCGCCCTGCAGCACGGTGTAGTCGGTCGAAAGGTCACCCTTCCAGGCGCGATAGCCCTTCTCGACCCGCAGGGAGTTCAGCGCGAACATCCCGAAGGGCTTAAGCCCCAGAGGCGCACCCGCCGCCATGACCGCATCCCAGACGGCAGGCGTGTCGGCGAGGCGCGAGTGGATTTCCCAGCCGAGCTCCCCGGCAAAGGAGACCCGCATCAGCCGCACCTCACGCCCCGCGATCCGGGCAGGTTGATGGGTGAGCCAACCTTTCGAAAGGTCCGCCTCAACCCCCGCCGCCTGCAACACGTCGCGCGCCTTGGGGCCGGTCAGGATCTGGCAGGACCAGTCGGCGCTTTCATCGGTCAGGACCAGGCCCGGCGCGAGATGTCGCTCCAGCCAGCCGCGGTCATGCAGTTGCGCCGTGGCGGCGGTGATGAGCAGGATCTCGTCCTCACCCAGCCGGGCGACCGACATTTCGGTCACGATCCGGCCCTTGTCGTCGGCGAAGTACGCCAGACCCAGGCGGCCTACCGAGGGCAGCTTGCCAGTGATCTGCGCCGAAAGCCACTCCGCCGCCCCGGACCCGGTCAGGCGGAAGCGGCTGAAGCCCGGCAGGTCCAGGATCCCGCAAGCATCGCGGACCGCCGCGCATTCCGCTTGCACCGCCCCGAACCACGGCCCCTTGCGCGCCCAGGTACGCTGCGCGTCTTCCGAGGTGTCATCCCCCGGCCGCGCGTACCAAAGTGCGCGCTCATACCCGTTGTAAGGCCCGAACTGCGCGCCCAAGGCAGCGGTACGGTCGTGCACCGCCGAAAGCCGCTTCATCCGGCCTTCGGGCCAGGCGTGATGCGGGAAGTGCATGGCGTATTCGTGGCCATAGACCTCCATCCCCTTCTTCACGCAGTAGTCGTGATCCTCCCACCCCGTGAATCGGCGCGGGTCGCAGGACCACATGTCCCATTCCGTGGCGCCTTCGGTGACCCATTCCGCCAGCACTTTGCCGGCACCACCCGCCTGGCAGATGCCGAAGGTGAAGACGCAGGCCTCAAACGCGTTCGGGACGCCCGGCATCGGGCCGATCAAGGGGTTGCCATCCGGCGCATAGGGGATCGGGCCGTTGATGACCTTGGTCAGGTTCGCCTGCGCCAGCAAGGGCACGCGGGCCATCGCGTCGTTGATGTGCCATTCCAGCCGGTCGAGGTCATCGGGATAAAGCTGGAAGCTGAAATCCTCGGGCATCGGATCGTCGGGCGTCGCCCAATGCGCGCGGCAGGGGTTTTCGTAAGGGCCAAGGTTGAAGCCCATCTTCTCCTGCCGCAGGTAGTAGGAGCTGTCGACATCGCGGAGGAGCGGCAGCTTGTGACCGACCTCCTTGGACCAGGCCTCCAGTTCCGGGATGGTGTCGAACAGCATGTACTGGTGGCTCATCACCATCATCGGCACGCGGCGGCCGAACAGGGCACCCACCTGCGCGGCATAGTAGCCACCCGCGTTCACCACATATTCGGCACGGACCTCGCCCTTGGGCGTCGTCAGGATCCATTCCGACCCGGTCCAGCGGGCAGCGGTGACCGGGCAGAACCGCTCAATCCGCGCCCCCATCTTGCGCGCGCCCGTCGCGAGGGCCTGCGTCAACTGTGCCGGATCGATGTCGCCGTCATAAGGGTCATAAAGCGCCCCGGTCAGGTCATGCGTCTCGACAAAGGGATAGCGGCTGCGGATCTCGTCCGGGGACAGGATCGTCAGGTCCATCCCC
>JBJTSJ010000397.1:0-2876 GCA_046076605.1 Tabrizicola sp. | reverse complement strand
CGTGATAGCGCACGCCCGGAAGGTCGCGCACACGCCCGCCGCGGATCAGCACCACCGAGTGCTCCTGCAGGTTGTGGCCCTCGCCCGGGATGTAGGAGATGACCTCGCGGCTGTTGGTCAGGCGGACCTTGGCCACCTTGCGCAGCGCCGAGTTCGGCTTCTTCGGGGTCGTCGTGTAGACGCGGGTGCAGACACCGCGCTTCTGCGGGTTCTGCTCCATCGCAGGGACCTTGCTCTTGGCCTTCTGCGGAACGCGGCCCTTGCGGACCAGCTGGTTGATCGTCGGCATTAAGTTCTCACTTCACCAGGTTGATGGTGAGCACGGGTGCCGGACGATAGGGGAGAGAGGTTTGCCTTGCGCGAGCCCGTCATCCCGGCGAAGGCCGGGACCCAGCGAACAAGAACGCCCGCTGCAAGCGGACATCCTCGCATGTCACACAAGCCGAAACGCTCCACCCTCACAGTCAGGCCCTTCGGCCACCGGGTTACTTTGACGACTGCCCCTCTGCTGGAGAGAGACAAGCCCGCCAATGTTCAGCTCGCTTTCCGAGGGGAGTCCCCCGGAAGGATGCGCGCCCTTAGGCGGGTTTGGGCGGGGGGTCAAGGGTGGGCTCGCGGCACGCGATACCCGGAGCTTCACCGGCTTGGCCTGCAAAGACCTTGGCTGTTAGTGGCTCCCCATAAGGGTGGCTAGCGATGCCCGCCATTGACCGCGCCAGATTGGTACACTCCGACCTCAACCTGTGGTGGCGGAAAATCAATCTTTCATGCCGCCCTGATCTGCTTGTGCACAATCCCGAAATAGGCGTTGAGCTTGTCGATGGCGTGCCCGGTCAATCTAAGGAAGACACGGCGCTTGTCGTCGGGATCAGGCGTGCGATGGACATATCCGCGATCCTCGAGAGCCCGGATATAGCGAAGCGCTGTCGTGTCTGCTACGCCACTGCCGATGCAGGCCGATGTAACCGACACGCGCTCGCCCTTCAGTTCGGCACGGAAAAGGTCGATCAGGATCGACCATGCCGGATCGAAAAACAGGTCGTTCTCAAAGTAACGGTCACGCAGGGACCTTACGGAAATCATGGTCTCGACGATCAGCAGTTCGCAACCGTCGCCATGCTGCCCTTCGTCGGACCTGACCGGCGCACGCAAGAACCCGTCAAGCTGTCCAGCCAATCGGTCAAGGTCCGTGAAGGCGGCGTTCGGCATGCTAGTCGCAGCCGAAGGGAGCGCCTTTTGGCCCTCGACATAACGGCTGAGCGTCACGGCAATTGTCGCTAGGCGCTGGAACGCGTTGGAGATTTCTTCGTTCATGCGAAAACGGTTAACAGACTCTTAATGCATTTGGCTGTCCCTTAGGTAGGCTACAGCCATTTTGATAGGAACGGCTGGTGGTCGCAGACTCCTGCGGTGCGGCTCTCGGGATACGAAAAAGGAAAGATCAAGAAGGCATAGGCACAATGACTGGTGAAGGGGTCAATGTTGCGGTCATGCTTGAGATTTTCAAAGCGGCCAGTGTTGCGGCCGTGTTGGACGCCATGGCTGAATCGTGCCGCGCCTTTGGCGGTGACAAGTTTAGCTACCACCCCGAAGTAATGTTCGAAGGGGTCGCATCAGCCAAGTCGGATGTTTACTCCAAGGGTTTTCCCGATGAATGGTTGGACTTTTATCTGAATGGCGGCGCCCAGCTGATCGACCCGGTTCCAGATCTCGTGATGCAGATCGGCAAGCCAATCACCTTCCGCGAGGCAACCGCTATGTTGGATTTGAGCGGGCCCGCAATGCAATACGTCGAAACTGTTCGGAAGCTTGGCCTATCGGCAGGCATGGGGTTTCCTCTGTGGGGCCCACTGGGGCAAAACGCCTTTGTCGCCGTTGGATTTGCCGAACCGGATCTCGTATGGACACCAACGGTCATCAAGTCTCAGCATACACTACTGCTTGCAGGTCATCAAAAGATCGTCGAACTCCTGCCTAATACGGGAAATAATCCGACTCTTTCAAAACGCGAGATTGAAGTTCTGACCTGGATGGGGAAAGGCAAGAGCAACACAGACGTCGGAACGATCCTGTCCATCTCACCAGAAACAGTTGCAACCTACATTCGCCGAATCTTCACCAAGCTGGAATGCAATGATCGGATTGGCGCGGTTATTAAGGCGCTCAAGATGGGGCTGATACGGGTTTAGACCAGGGCGCGAAGAGCTAGGCACCACCCTCCCCCTCCCCGGGTCACCTTCTGTAACCCTGCCGAGGACCGGTGCGCTTGACTCGGCCCACTGCTCCACGCTCCTGGCCTGCGCCGGGGCAGGCTTGAGGGCGCTCTGCGGGCGCTCGCTTTTGCCACCGGCAAGGCGGGGTTGGACGCGGGGGTTGGTGGCTGGATCGGGGAGAGCGGGGGTGCCATGCGCGCCCTTGGTGGCTCCGGGAGTTTTTTGTTTGCGCCCTCAGGCGCCGGGCGGCGGACGTCCGTCCGCCTTGGCTTTCGCGCCATAAAGCGCGGCGGCCGGTCGGCCTTGCGGCGCTTCGCGCCGGGTCATTGCCATACGCGACGTTGGTGGCTCCGCGAATCATTTGTTGGCGCCCTCAAGCGCCGGGCGCAGCGCGTCCGCGCTGCTTGGCTTTCCTCGCATAAGCTCGGGCGCGCGTTCGCGCTTGCGGCGCTGCGCGCCGGGTCATTGCTACACGCGCCGTCGGTGGCTCCGCCCCACCCCTAACCCCTCCCGCGGGCGGGAGGGGGACTGGTGGCATTGATCGCCCCTCCCGCTTGCGGGAGGGGAGCGAGACTTGCCAGCTTGCTGGCTAGTCGCAGTGGGGTGGGCCTGCGCGAGGATGGTGGCTCCGCGCCCACCCCTAACCCCTCCCGCAAGCGGGAG
>JBJTSJ010000396.1:0-4292 GCA_046076605.1 Tabrizicola sp. | reverse complement strand
TCCTCTACGCCGACAAGGACCTGATCCCCAGCCTCACCCCGGAAGGCCGCGGCTGGTTCTCGCAGAACAACCCTTTCTCCTGGGACCTCGACGCCTTCGCCTACGCCCCCGACATCCGCCGCTTCGACACCGGCACCCCCGGTTCCGTCGCGGCCATCGCCTCGCTCCCCGCGATGGAGTGGTTCTCCAAGCAGGACCTGAACGACGTCGCCGCCCACAATCGCCGCCTCGTCGACCGGGTGATCGAACGGGCCGACCGGCTGAACCTGCCGCTCCACTCCCCCCGCGACGCGAACAAGCGCGGCGGGGCGGTGATGATCCGGATGCCCGACAAGGCCGAAGCTGCGGCCTGCGTGGGCGCGCTGGGGGTGGAAGGCTACTCTGTCGACTTCCGTGGCCCGATCCTGCGCATGTCCCCCGGCTTCGTGACCGAGGAACGCGCCGTGGATGCCGTCTTCGACATGGTCGAGGAGGTCATGGCCCACCGCCGCCTCCGCTTTGCCGGGCAGGGGCAGAGGACCGGGAACCCTGCCGAGACCCTCGCCGCGCTGGCCTCAGGTATCGCCACGGGAGGCGTCAAGATCGTCGACCTCACCGCCCAGCTTGGTCCCGACACGCCCATTCTCCGCCTGCCAACTGACCTCGCGAAGAACACGCCCAAGGTCGCCATTCACCGCATCAGCGAATACGACAAGGACGGCCCGTTCTGGGCCTGGAACTGGCTGGAACTCGGCGAACACTCCGGCACCCATTTCGACGCGCCGCACCATTGGCTATCCGGCAAGGACCACCCCGACGGCTTCACCGACACCCTTAACGTCCAGCGCCTGATCGCCCCCGCCAACGTCATCGACTGCTCCGCCGAAGCCGCCGCCGACCCCGATTTCCTCCTCACCGCCGCCCATGTGAAGGCCTGGGAGGCCAAGCACGGAGAGATCGGGCCAGGAGAATGGGTCCTGATGCGCACCGACTGGGACAAGCGGTCCCATGACGAAGAGCTGTTCCTGAACGAGGACCCCGATCCTTACGAGGACGGCTCCCACTCCCCCGGCCCCTCGACCGACTGCATCGACTACCTGCTCGGCAAGGCCATCGTCGGCTGGGGCACCCAGTGCATCGGCACCGACGCAGGCATGGCCGGCAAGTTCAGCCCGCCCTTCCCGGCGCACAACTTCCTGCACCGGGACAACTGCTTCGGCCTCGCCAGCCTCTGCAACCTCGACCAGTTGCCCCCCAAGGGCGCGGTGCTGATCGTGACGCCTCTGAAGATCAAGGACGGCACCGGCTCACCCATCCGGGCTCTGGCTCTGGTCTGACCGCTCCTCGTCCGCTGCGCTTCTCCTCCCTGCAGTTCGCGAGCAGAACCGAAGCGCACGACGAGCCCTCACCCGGAAATGAACTGCCGCGCCCGCGCCCGCAGCGCGCCGACATAGGCCAGGACGTCGATCCCGACGCCCACGAACCGCGCCCTCGCCGCCACGCAGTCGGCGATGAACGCATCCTCGGTCGACAGCACCCCCGCCGCCTTGCCCGACCCCGCGATCCGGGCCAGTGCGCCCATCACCGCGCCCCGCACCTCCGGGTGGCCCGCGTTCCCCAGATGCCCCATGTCGGCGGCCAGGTCCGATGGCCCGATGAACACGCAGTCCACCCCCGGGATCGTCAGGATCTCGTCCAGCGCCGCCAGGCCCGCCCGGCTTTCGATCTGCAGGATCAGGCAGATCTGGTCCCCCGCCGTCTTGAGGTAGTCCGGGATCGCCGAAAACCGCGAGGCGCGGGCCAGCGACGACCCCACGCCGCGAATGCCCTCGGGCGGATAGCGCGTCGCAGCCACCGCCCGCCGCGCCTGGTCGGCGCTTTCGATCATCGGGATCAGCAGGCTCTGTGCGCCCGCGTCCAGCGCCTGCTTGATCCGAGCCGGGTCATCGTCGCGCAACCGCACCACCGGCAGAGAGGGCGACGGCTCGATCACCGCCATCTGCGCTACCGTCGACCGCAGGTCGTTCGGCGCATGTTCCCCGTCGATCAAGAGCCAGTCGAACCCGCAGGTCGCCGCCATCTCGGCCGCATAGGCATCGGCCATGCCCAGCCAGCAGCCGTACAGGGTCTCGCCCGCGGCAAGGCGGCGTTTCAGGTGGTTGACAGGAGCAGGCATCGGGACACTCGGCGTAAGGGGTAGGGCGGGCCGACCCTACAGCGCAACAGGTTGGACAGGCCAGAGGAATTCGGGGCGGGCGACTGGCCCGCAAGACACGGAAAAGCCTGCCATTGCCAGCATTGTCGCCCGCCGGAAAACAGGCGATAACCCGGGCATGACAGATCAGCCGCCGCCCTTCCGCCAGACCCGCCGCTCTCTGCCGATTGCGCTCCTCCGCGCGCGAGAGGCGGTCATGGGTCCCCTGCGCGGCATGCTCGCGACCTCGGGGGTCAACGAACAGAAGTGGCGTGTCCTGCGCGTGTTGCAGGAACGCGGGCCCCTCGAACTCAGCCAAGTCGCAGCCGAGGCCGTCCTTCTTCTCTCCAGCCTGACGCGGATGGTCGGCCCGATGGTCGAGGAAGGCCTGATCACCCGGACGACCCCGCCCGAGGACCGGCGCAAGTCGATCGTCGCCATCACCCCGGCGGGCCTTGCGCTGGTCAACGCCCATGCCGCGCAAAGCGCCGCGATCCTGGGGCGGATCGAAAGCGAGTTCGGCTTCAAGCGGCTGGAGACGTTGCTTGATCTTCTGGAAGACCTGCAGCGTCTGAACCTGGACCCTGAGGCCCCGGCAACCGACCGCAAACCTGGCTCTAAGCCCCGGCGCTAGGTCCCACTCCCTTGGTTGGATCCCAAGCCGCGATCGCGGGCAAAAAATCGGGCTTGACGTTAATTGGATCGTTCCATATTTAGTTTGGAACGAACCAAATTGTGGGGAATCATGCGCTGGGCACTGATCGGGGCAAGCACAATTGCCTCTCAGCACATGATCGGCGCCTTGCGCGGGGCGGGTCAGGATGTGGCGGCTGTGGTCAGCACCAGTGCCGCGCGGGCGACCGAGTTTGCGGCAGATCATGCCATCCCCGCCGCCTTCAACCAGCTTGATCCAGTGCTTGCCGACCCGGGGATCGCGGCCGTCTACATCTCGTCCACCAACGAAAAGCACCACGCCCAGGCGCTGGCGGCCATCGCGGCGGGAAAGCATGTGCTGTGCGAAAAACCCCTGGCAATGTCCGCCGAGGATGCCGCCGAAATGGTCCGCGCAGCGCGGGCGGCAGGCGTCACACTTGCCACCAACCACCACCTGCGCTGCTCCGGCAGCCACCGCACCATCCGCGACCTGATCGCCCAGGGCCGCATCGGTCGCGTCCTGTCGCTCCGCCTGTTCCACGCCGTCCACTTGCCGCCGCACCTGAAAGGCTGGCGCATCGACAACCCTGCGGCGGGCGGCGGCGTCATCCCCGACATCACTGTCCACGATGCCGACGTGGCCCGTTTCCTTTTGGGCGAAACGCCCCTGTCCGTCGTCGCCCAGATGACTGCATCCGGCATGGGGCAGGGGGTCGAGGACTCGGCCATGTCGGTCTGGACCATGCCCTCGGGCGCGATGGTCATGTCCCACGAAAGCTTCACCCATCCCTTCGCCGGGTCGGGGCTGGAGGTGCACGGGACCGAGGGCTCCATCTTCGCGCGAGGCGTGATGACGCAACTGCCGGTGGGCGAAATCGAACTCGTCACCGCCAAGGGCCGCGAAGCCGTGCCCTATTCACCGCACAACCTGCACCTTCAGGGCGTCACCGACTTCCTTGCTGCCGTCGCAGGGCAGGGCACCCCGGCTGCGACCGGAGAAGACGGCATCGCCTCGCTTGCCGTGGCGCTGGCCGTGCGCGAAGCTGCGCGCACCGGCCAACGCCAGCTTGTGAAGGTGCCCGCATGACCAAACTCGTCTCCCCGTCCGAGGCCGTTTCCCGCATCGCCGACGGGGCCACCGTCACTGTCTCCTCCTCCTCCGCGCTCGGCTGCCCCGACCTGGTCCTGAAGGCCCTGGGTGAAAGGTTCCGCGCCGAGGGCCACCCGCGCGCCATAACCACCCTCCACCCCATCGCCGCCGGGGACATGTATGGCGTCAAGGGCATGGACTGGATCGCGCAGGACGGCCTCCTCGCCCGCGTCCTTGCCGGGTCCTACCCCTCCGGCTCGTCGAACCTGCCGATGCCCGAGATCTGGAAGATGATCGTCGAGGACCGCGTCGCCGCCTACAACGTGCCCTCCGGCATCCTTTTCGACATGCACCGCGAGGCCGCCGCCCGCCGCC
>JBJTSJ010000395.1:0-8436 GCA_046076605.1 Tabrizicola sp. | reverse complement strand
GAGTCCGGGGCCCTTGCCGAGCTGCTTTCACGCCGGGTGCGGTACCTTGGACTTCGTGGCTGGCATGCGGTCCTTTGCGCCCTGATCGGGATCAGCACTGGCTGACAGGCCGGCGGAAAGGCCCCATGGGACGCGCGAGGTCAGCAGGATCGGCGCTGCCTCGAGCGTCGGCGACAGCGGCGTCGGGGCAATCCAGGGTTCGAGACGCGCCTCAGCGCGGGGATCCCTGGCGGCGGGCAGAGTTGCTGGAACGTGACCCAGACCACCATCCGTCTTGCACTTGCAGCAAGTTGCCCTTAGGCCATGACAGAAGCGGCGCGGGCCCTTTTGGCCGCGGCGGCACAGCTTGGCGCTTAGGGAGAGGATCCGGAAATGACCAATGTCGTAATCGTGTCGGCGGGCCGCACCGCCGTGGGCAGCTTCAACGGCGCGTTCGCCAACACGCCCGCGCACGACCTGGGGGCCGCGGTGATCGAGGCGGTTGTCGCTCGCGCCGGGATCGACAAGGCCGAGGTCGAGGAAACGATCCTTGGCCAGGTGCTGACGGCCGGTCAGGGCCAGAACCCGGCCCGGCAGGCGCATATCAAGGCGGGTCTGCCGAAGGAATCCTCAGCCTGGTCGCTGAATCAGGTCTGCGGTTCGGGCCTGCGGGCGGTGGCGCTGGGTGCACAGCATGTCCAGCTGGGCGACGCACGGATCGTCGTCGCGGGCGGGCAGGAAAGCATGAGCCTGTCGCCCCACGTCGCGCACCTGCGCGCGGGCCAGAAGATGGGCGATCTGAACTTCATCGATTCGATGATCAAGGACGGGCTCTGGGATGCCTTCAACGGCTATCACATGGGCCAGACGGCGGAAAACGTCGCCAACCAGTGGCAGATCAGCCGCGACATGCAGGACGAATTCGCTCTGGCCAGCCAGAACA
Source organism: Tabrizicola sp. (assembly GCA_046076605.1). GTDB lineage: Bacteria > Pseudomonadota > Alphaproteobacteria > Rhodobacterales > Rhodobacteraceae > Tabrizicola. The sequence continues at coordinate 7,514 of JBJTSJ010000395.1, read as the reverse complement.
AGGCCAAGGCGGCGCAGAAGGCCGGGAAGTTCAAGGACGAGATCGTCGGTTTCACCGTGAAGACCCGCAAAGGTGACATCGTCGTCGACAGCGACGAATACATCCGCCACGGCGCCACGATCGACGCGATGCAAAAGCTGCGTCCGGCCTTCGTGAAGGACGGCTCGGTCACCGCAGCGAATGCAAGCGGCCTGAACGACGGCGCGGCGGCGGTGGTGCTGATGACGGCCGAGGAAGCCGCCAAGCGCGGGCTGAAGCCGCTGGCCCGGATCGCGTCCTATGCGACCGCGGGGCTTGACCCCTCGATCATGGGCGTCGGCCCGATCCATGCGTCACGCAAGGCTCTGGCGAAAGCGGGCTGGAAAGTGGGCGACCTCGACCTCGTCGAAGCGAACGAGGCTTTTGCGGCGCAAGCCTGCGCGGTGAACAAGGACATGGGCTGGGACCCGTCGATCGTGAACGTGAACGGCGGCGCAATCGCCATCGGCCACCCGATCGGCGCCTCGGGCGCGCGCATCCTGAACACGCTGTTGTTCGAGATGGGCCGTCGTGGCGCGAAGAAGGGCCTGGCGACGCTGTGCATCGGGGGCGGCATGGGTGTCGCCATGTGCCTGGAACAGGCCTGACATGCGGGCGCTTGCGGTCTGCGGCGCACTGATCGCCGCACCCGCCTGGGCCGAAGACCCGCCGCTTTGGGCCTACCTTGCCGAATGCAGCGCCGTCTTCGCGGCGGCGGCGCAGTGGGACGGCTATGTCGGGGCGACGGGCGATGAGGTCGCCCTGGTGACCCAGGCCGCCGAGGCCTACCTTGCCCGGGCGGTCGTCGTCGCGGGCGAGGCCGGGCAACCGGACCCCGAGGCGGATGTCGCCTCGATCATGACCTACCTGACGCCGCGCTGGGAGAACCGGATCGACCGGTTTCTGTCGGTCAAGTCGAATCTGGACTGGATCGACTATTGCCGACGGTTGGGCATCGATCAGGGTATCGTGCCACTGCCGAAATCTCCGTAAAGCGTTGCGCAATAATATTGCGCCGGCCTATTGGTTTCGGTAACAGGATTTCAATGGCATACGGTAGCATACCAGCAGGAGGAGAATCACGATGGCACGGGTTGCATTGGTCACGGGTGGGTCGCGCGGCATTGGCGCAGCGATCTCGGTCGCGCTGAAGGCGGCAGGCTATAAGGTGGCGGCGAACTATGCCGGCAACGACGAGGCGGCGGCGGCCTTCACCAAGGAGACCGGCATCCCGACCTACAAGTGGTCGGTCGCAGATTACGATGCCTGTGCGGCGGGGATTGCCAAGGTCGAGGCCGAGGTCGGGCCGGTGGACGTGCTGGTGAACAACGCCGGGATCACGCGTGACGCGATGTTCCACAAGATGACCCCGCAGCAGTGGAAGGAAGTGATCGACACCAACCTGTCGGGCCTGTTCAACATGACCCACCCGCTGTGGTCGGGGATGCGCGACCGCAAGTTCGGCCGCGTCATCAACATCTCGTCGATCAACGGGCAGAAAGGCCAGGCCGGGCAGGCGAACTATTCGGCGGCCAAGTCGGGCGACCTTGGGTTCACCAAGGCACTGGCGCAGGAAGGCGCGCGAGCCGGGATCACCGTCAACGCGATCTGCCCGGGCTATATCGCGACGGAGATGGTCAAGGCCATCGACGAAAAGGTGCTGAACGAACGCATCATCCCGCTGATCCCGGTGGGCCGCCTTGGCGAGCCGGAGGAGATCGCACGGATCTGCGTGTTCCTTGCGTCCGAGGACGCGGGCTTCATCACCGGATCCACGATCAGCGCGAACGGCGGGCAGTTCTTCGTCTGACGCATCCTCGTTCAACTGCGTCTCTTTGTCGGGGGCGCCGTAACGCGTGACAAGGTCATCAGGCAGTGTAAGGGGCCGTCCTGCGGGACGGCCTTTTCGTTTTGCGGGCGGGAGGTTATGCAGCGGCGAACCGGGAGGGTCCATGACCAAGGCTCGCGCAACGCTGATCGGCTTTACCGCTGTCCTGATGTGGTCGCTGCTGGCCCTGTTCACCATTGGCAGCGCGCCAGTGCCGCCCTTGCTGCTAAACGCGATCTGCTTCGGGATCGGCGGAGTGATCGGCCTCATCTGGACCGCGCGGCAGGGGTTCGACGTGCTGCGCGGGGTCGGCTGGAAGATCTATGCCTTCGGGACCATCGGCCTCTTCGGGTATCACTTCCTGTATTTCACAGCGTTCCGGCTGTCGCCCACGGCGGAGACCGGGTTGATCGCCTATCTGTGGCCGCTGTTCATCGTTCTGATGTCGGGGTTCCTGCCCGGCGAGCGGCTGCGCTGGCCGCATGTGGTGGGGGCGCTGATTGCCTTTGCCGGGGCGGCGGTCATCGTGCTGGGCCGGGGCAGCGCGGGCGATGGCTCGGCCCTGGGGCTGGTCTTGGCCTTTGGCTGCGCGCTGACCTGGGCGGGGTATTCAGTCCTGTCGCGGCGCCCGGGCGCGGTGCCGACCGAAAGCGTGACGGTGTTCTGCCTGGCGACGGCGGCGCTGTCCGTAGCGGCGCATTTGACGCTGGAGGAAACCGTCTGGCCGGTGGGTCCGATGGGTTGGGCCGCAGTTCTGGCCTTGGGGATCGGTCCAGTGGGCGCAGCGTTCTTCACCTGGGACATCGGGATGAAGCGGGGGGACATTCAGCTTTTGGGCGTGGCAAGCTATGCGGCACCGCTGTTGTCGACCCTGGCGCTGGTGCTGGCGGGGATTGCCAAACCGACCTGGACCATCGCCGTTGCGGCGGTGCTGATCACGGCAGGTGCGGCGCTGGCCGCCCGGGCCAGCGCCGGAAGGGATTAGTGGCTCAGCCGCTCAATTTCCTCTTTCAGGCGCAGCTTCTGCTTTTTCAGTTCCGCGATCTTCAGGGCATCCGTTGCGGGGCTGCGCTGGGCTTGTTCGACCATCTCGGAGAGTGTTTCGTGCTTCCTGCGCAGTTCCACCAGATGCGAAGCGATCGTCATGGTCGTCCTCCTGTAAAAGCTACCCACAAGGCGAAGTGCACCACGAAACCCGAGTCGTGTCATCCCCTGTTACAGACCTGTGACAGAATGATGCGTCGAATTCAGCGGAATGCCGCGAGGAGGTCAGCCCCGTCGCGCAGGACGGCGTTGGCGGCGGGTGTATAGCTTTCGCGGTCGCCGTCATGGGCTGCGCCCTGGTGGATGACGAAGGGCGCCAGAAGGCGGAAAGGCGCGCGGCCTCCTTTGCGGGCCTGGACGACGACGCGCAACGCGGCCCGGCCGTCGCGGGCGGCAAGGGGCAGGACCGCCGCCGAGCCGAGCTTTGGCGCCAGGGCGGCCAGCACATCAGGCAGACCGTCGGCGCCGCAGATAAGCGTAAGCCAGCCGCCGGGGCGCAGGCGGCGGGTCGCGGCGGCCACCCACGCGGAGAGCGGCGTGTCGACCTGCATCGCGCGGGCGCGGGCGACGATGGGCGAGGGGCTACCGCCTGCGGGGTAGTAGGGTGGGTTCGCGATGACATGATCGAAATCGCGGCGGAGCGCTGAGGGCATCCGGTTCAGGTCGCCCTCATGCACCTCGACCGCGATCCCATTGCGATCGGCGTTGCGCCGGGCAAGATCGGCATAGGCGGGCTGCAGTTCCAGACAAAAGAGCGAAAGGCTCGCCACCCGATGCCCCAGACACAGCGCGGCGGCCCCCGCCCCGCAGCCGAGGTCAAGGACGCTTTGCCCAGGCTCGGCCGGACAGGCGGCGGCCAAGAGGACAGGGTCGGTCGCAGCCCGGTATCCCCTTACGGGTTGCAGAAGGCGCAGTCGGCCGCAGAGGAACTTGTCGTCAGAAAGCTCATCCGCGGTGAACATCGGGGGCCGTCTCGATGTCGTTGTCCCGAAGGATCGCCCGGGCGAGGTAGAGATCCTTGTCAGCGACCATCAGGCGCTGCGGCAAGATGCCAAGGCTGCCGTCCAGGACGCTCATGTGGACGTCCAGCGGAAAGGCGGCTATACCCTCGCCCTCAAGAAGGACCGTGGCAAAGGCGATCACCGTGGGGTCGGTCGTGCGCAGAAGTTCTTTCATCAGATCGGGTTACAACCGCAGGTCGGGCGGGGCAAGGGCGGCAGGAACATGGACGGGGCTGGCGAAGGCGCAGTGCAAGAAAAGGTGAGCCCGCAGGACCGGCTGAGCGCCCTTCTGGCCGAGGACATGGCGACAGTGAATGTGCTGATCCGGCAGCGGATGGCCAGCGAACATGCACCGCGCATTCCCGAAGTGACAGCGCATCTGGTCGAGGCTGGGGGCAAGCGGCTGCGTCCCTTGCTGACCTTGGCAGCGGCGCGGATGCTGGGCTACGCGGGCGGGGATCACGTCAAGCTGGCGGCGACCGTGGAGTTCATCCACACGGCGACGCTTTTGCATGACGACGTGGTGGACGAAAGCCAGCGTCGGCGTGGGCGGCCGACGGCGAACCTTCTGTGGGACAACAAGTCCAGCGTGCTGGTCGGCGACTACCTGTTTTCCCGCAGCTTCCAGCTGATGGTCGAGACCGGCAGTTTGCGGGTTCTGGACATTCTGGCCAATGCTTCGGCCACGATTGCCGAGGGCGAGGTGCTGCAGCTGACCGCCGCGCAGGACCTTAGGACCGACGAGCGCATCTATCTGCAGGTGATCCGGGGCAAGACGGCGGCGCTGTTTGCCGCGGCGACCGAGGTTGGCGGGGTGATCGCGGGCGCAAGCGACGCGGTCGTGACGTCCCTGCGCAACTACGGCGATGCCCTGGGGATCGCCTTCCAGATCGTCGACGACATTCTGGATTACGGTGGATCCGATGTGGTGATCGGGAAGAACACCGGGGATGACTTCCGCGAACGCAAGCTGACGCTGCCGGTCATCAAGGCCGTGGCCAAGGCCGATGCCGAAGAGCGGGCCTTCTGGACCCGGGTGATCGAAAAAGGCGACCAGCGCGATGGCGATCTCGACCAGGCGATGCTGATTCTGCGCCGTCACGATGCGATATCTGCCAGCCGCAACGCGGCCCTTGACTGGGCGGCGCGGGCCAAGGCGGCGCTTGACAACCTGCCCGAGCATTCGCTGCGGGACATTCTGTCTGAGCTTGCAGATTTCGTGGTGCGTCGCCTATTCTGATCCGAATGTAGACTGTGATCCGTGAAATGACCGAATTCGGATCATTTTTTGGACAAAGTCTCTGCTTAGCAGAATTGACATGTGGGCGAAGAGATTGGGGTCGACGGCGGTTTGGTGCAGAGTGGTGCGGCAGGTCACGGGACTGATCACCGCAGGGGCGTTGAGACCTTGGTAACATTGCCCTGAGAAGATGGAAGAGCCCGGGACTTCTCCTGGGGTGGAGTGCGGAAGATGAAGTTTCTCGGCTGGCTTTTTGGTCGTAAGGCCAAGGCATCGCGCGCAGGCCGGTTCAACGGCAGCGAGGCGGAGGAGATTCAGGCGACAGAGGCCGCGATCGACTCGGTCGCGCGCGGCAATGGCCCGGCTGCCGGTCGGTTCCCGAAGCTTTCCGATGGCGCCCCGGAAGTTCTGACCCAGACGGCGAACAGCGCGGTTGTGGCCAAGGAAGGCCCGACACCGGCGGTGAACATCTGGGAGAAGGAGGAGGAGCCTGCGACCCCTGCCCCACCGCCGATGCCGACCCCGGCCCGCGAGATCTCTGCCGATGCAGGCGCCCGTCGGCGTGCGACCCGGACCAAGACACGCGTCCTTGGGTTTGAGCCGCAGCCCGCCTCGGTCGTGCCGCTGTTTGACGAAGGCCGGATGGAGGAATCGATCGGGCCTGGCGACAAGTCGGGCGTCGTGATGTACCCGACCGGCTGGCTGGTCATCAAGTCGGGCCCGGGCCGCGGCGCGGCCTTCCCGGTGATGCGGGGCGTGTCGCAGATCGGGCGCGGGGCGGATCAGACCATCGCGCTGGATTTCGGCGACATGGCGATCTCGCGCCAGCATCACGCAGCCATCGCCTACGATCCGATGACGCACCAGTTCCATCTGGGGCATGGCGGCAAGTCCAATCTGGTGCGCCTGAACGGCAAACCCCTTCTGTCGACGTCCGTGGTGGGCGACGGCGACGAGATCCAGATCGGCGAGACGACATTGGTGCTGAAAGCGCTGTGTTCGGCCGAGTTCAACTGGTCAGCGGTAGACTCCGAGGGGGATGCGGATGATATGGCGATCGCGTGAGCCGCGCTATGATGTCGCCTCCGGGATCAGCCAGGGCGCGCGCGACTATCAGGAAGACGCGATCACTGCGGATTTTCCCGTAGGGGCCGAAGCCGGTTTCGTGGTTCTGGCCGACGGGATGGGGGGCCATGCCGCGGGCGACGTGGCCTCGAAGGTTGTCTTGACCGAGGTCTTCAGCGAGCTGAAGTTCCACTTTGCCGATGTGCAGGCTTTCGAGGCGCGGGCGCCCGAGATTCTGCGCAGCGTCGCCGACTTCGCGAACGAGACCCTGCGCCAGCACACCCGCAGCCATCCCGAAACCGAAGGGATGGGGGCGACGCTGGTCGTGCCGGCCCTGGTCGAGAACCGGTTGTGGTGGATCTCGATCGGGGATTCGCCGCTGTTCCTGTTCCGGGGTGGCAAGCTGACCCAGCTGAACGAAGACCATTCGATGGCGCCACAGATCGACTTCATGGTGAAGTCGGGCCTGATGGACCCGCAGGTAGCGGCCAATCATCCGGACCGCAACTGCCTGATCTCCGTCCTGATGGGCACGCGTATCCCGAAGATCGACTGCCCCACCCGACCGTATGAGCTGCAGGCGGGTGACATCGTGCTGTGCGCCTCGGACGGGGTGCAGTTCCTGACCAACGCCCAGATCGAGAAGGTGCTGGGCAAGTACCGCAAGGCCCGGTCGACCGAGATTGCAGAGCGGCTGCTGGAAGAACTGGCCCGGCTGGACGACCCTGACCAGGACAACATCAGCTTTACCCTGATCAAGGTGAACGACGCCTCGGTCCGGGCCAAGCAGGAGCGGCCAAGCGGGCCGTCCGCAACTGTGGCGCGGCCGCGCCGCCTGACGACGGTTGCGCCCGATCACCTGACCCTGCCGGCGCAAAAGACCCAGGCCGCGCCGCAGCTGGCGCCGGCTGTCGCGCCGCTGCCCCCGCTGACGGCAACCCCGGCGCCCTTGCCCGAGGCAAAGGTCAATCCGACTCCGCGCCGGATTGTGCAAACGGTGCAAGAAAGCAACCCTGGTGCAGAGCTCGAGGATTTGTCCGCAGCGCGGTTGCGGCCAAGGCGAGTCACCGTCATAAAGTAAGACATGGCAAATCCGGATGAGGAACTGACAGTCGCCCAGCGGCTTGGCCGCGCGCTTGACCGCGGGCTGTTGCCTGCGGGCGGTCCGGCAGAGGCTGCAGAGCGCCTGATCGAACGCCTGGAACGCCCGGCGCGGATCGCTTTGTTGGGCCTGCCGGGGGCGGGAAAATCCTCGATCCTGAACCTCTTGGTCGGCACGATCGTGGTGCCGGAAACGCTGCGCCTGCCGACGATCGTC
>JBJTSJ010000394.1:0-3520 GCA_046076605.1 Tabrizicola sp. | reverse complement strand
CACCGTGGACACCCTACACGACCTCCCCCCGGTCCAGCCGCGCCAATACCCCCTCCGCCCCCGCCAGCACCGCCTCCCGGTGGCCCGCCGCCATCCCGTCCCAAACCCGGTACATTTGCCCCATCCGCGGGTTCCCTCTGAACCGTTCCCGATGCCGCGCCAGGAAGTGCCAGTAGAGCAGGTTGAACGGACAGGCCCTTTCCCCCACCTTCTCCTTCACAAGGTACCGGCACACCCAGCAGTGGTCCGACATCCGGTCAATATAGGCCCCGGACGACACGTAGGGCTTCGACCCCAGCACCCCCCCATCCGCGAACTGGCTCATCCCGATCGTGTTCGGAGCCTCCACCCACTCAAAGGCATCGACATAAACCGACAGATACCACTCATGCACCGCCGCCGGGTCCACCCCCGCCAGCAAGGCAAAATTCCCCGTCACCATCAGCCGCTGGATGTGGTGCGAGTAAGCAAGGTCCCGCGTCTGCCCCACAGCCGCCTTCATGCAGGCCATCCCCGTCTCACCGCCCCAATAGACCCCCGGCAAAGCCCGCGCATGCCCCAGCGCGTTCTCCTCCAGATACCCAGGCCCCTTCAGCGCCCAGATCCCCCGGACATACTCACGCCAGCCGATCAGCTGTCGGATGAACCCCTCCGCCGCCTGGATCGGCACCTTCCCCGCCTTCCACGCCGCCTCCACCGCACGGCACACCTCCATCGGCCCTAGCAGCCCGATGTTGAGGTATGGAGAAATCACCGCATGGGAGAGATAAGCCTCCTCCTCCAGCATCGCATCCTGCTCTTCCCCGAACCGGGGCAGCCGCTCCTCGACAAACTCCGCCAGCGCGGCCAGCGCCCCGACACGATCCGTCGCCCAGCGAAACGGCCGCAGCCGCCCGAAGTGCCGGAACCGGGCCTCCACGACCGCCAGCACCTCCTCCACCACCGCATCCGGCGCGAAATCCCGGGGCCGCGCCCGCAACAGATCCCCTTTCGCGGGCTTGCGGTTGTCATGGTCGTAATTCCACTGACCCCCCGCAGGCTGGTCCCCCTCCATCATCAACCCGGTCTTCCGCCGCATCTCGCGGTAGAACCACTCCATCCGCAGCTGCTTGCGGCCTTCGGCCCAGGCGGCGAACTCCGCCGCGGAACAGAGGAACCGGTCATCCTCCAGCATCCGCACCGGAACCGGCAACGCCTCCAGGTCCCGCAACACGCGCCACTCCCCCGGCTTCGTCGCGATCACCCCAGTAGCGCCGAATTCCGCTACCCGCCGCAGAAGCTCCCCCGAGATCGTCTGCGCATTCTCAGGATCCTCCAGCCGAGAATAGGCAACCCGCCACCCCTCCGCCTCCAGACTCGCCGCAAACTTCCGCATCGCCGCCAAAATCAGCGCGATCTTCTGCGGGTGATGCGGCACGCTCGTCCCTTCCCCCATCACCTCCGCCATCACCACCACGTCCCGCGCCTTGTCCGCCGCCTTCAGCGCAGCCACCGAAGGCGTCAGCTGGTCGCCCAGGACGAGAACCAGCCTCACCACGGCACGACCTCGCCCTTCCAGTCGTAGAACCCGCCCGACTGCTCCGGCCCCAACGCCTCCAGCACCCGCACCAAATTCCCCGCTGCCACCTCCGCCGACACCGACGGATGCCCCGTCCGCAAGGCAGGCGCCAACCCCGTTTCCACCGTCCCCGGATGCAAGGCAACAAACACCGACAACGGATGCGTCCGCTTCGCCTCGACCGAGGCCGTCCGCACGAGCTGGTTCAACGCCGCCTTCGCCGCCCGATACCCATACCAGCCGCCCAAGCCGTTATCCCCGATCGACCCCACCCGCGCCGACAGCACCGCCAGCTTCGACACCCGGTCCCGTGGCAAGAGCCGCAGCGCATGCTTCATCACCAGCGCAGGCCCCACCGCATTCACCGCGAACTGCGCCGCCAACCCCTCCGCCGTCACCGCGCGCAGCGTCTTCTCCGGCCCGACCCCGCCGATGACCAACGCCCCCGTTGCCACCACCACCAGATCGAACCCCGGCTCCAGGCCCGAGAACGCCGCTGCGACCGACGCCTCCTCCGTCACGTCCAGCCCATCGCCCGATCGCGACAGCCCGACAAACTCGCCCCGCCCCCGCAACTCTGCCGCCAGCGCCGCGCCAATCCCGCCCGACGCCCCCACCACCAATGCCCGCATCTCGCCTCCGAAAGCCTTCGCCCTCAGATAGCGCCCGGCCTGATCCTGGCCATGCTTTCCCTTCTGCAAATATCACCGCCGGAGGCTCCGCCACCGCCGCAACCAAGCGACGCCACGCACCGTCCGCGGATGCGCCGCCAAGCGGGGGCTCGATGCCCCCCGAGGCGGCTCCCCCGTTCAGAAAAGGGTTAAGTCCACCCTAACGCAGACCACCAAACCTTTGATTTCCCTGCCACCCGCAGACCCGTCCCGCGTGGACAGCCGTCAGACTGCGATCTCGCTCGGCACGATGAAATCGACCGTCACCCCGGACCCGAAGGTCACGTCCGCCCAGTCCGCCACATCGAAATCAGCCACCAGTGTCGCCCCGGTCGGATACCGCCCGAACTCCGGGTTCGACGGCGGATGCGCGACCAGCCGGGCCGCGAAATCGGCGATGCCGGGGTTGTGCCCGATCATCATCACCACATCCGCCTTGGCATGCCGCAAGACCGCCAGCATCACATCCGGCCCGGCATGATAGAGCGCCGGCTTCAGCTCCAGCACCGGTGTCCCCGGCAGGGCCGGCGCGATCCCCGAGAACGTCTTCCGGGTCCGCAGCGCATCCGAACACAGCACCTCCCCCGGCACATAGTCCCGCGACGCCAGCCACTGCCCCAGGTCCGCTGCCGCCGCCTTGCCGCGGTCGTTCAGGGGGCGATCGTGGTCCGGGGTCAGCGGGTCGTCCCATGAGGATTTCGCGTGCCGCGTCAGGATCAACCGCTTCATCTGTAGAACTGCCTCATGTGATAGGCCGACTGTTCCGGCAGTCTTGCATAGCTTTGCGATACCGGGCAAGCGCGGCGCACAAGGCAGCCGCCGGACAGGCACTCCGCCCCCTCCGCCCGGTCAAGCCAGGCATGGCAGGCGGGCACATCATACCCCGCCCCGGTCAGCGCCCCCGCCGGGCAGGCGATCAGGCAGGGGGCCGCACAGCCCTCGCAGGGTTTCACCGCCGGGGAAGGCACCTCGACCACCTCCTTCAAGGCCAAGGCCCCGCGAAAGCTGACCATCAGCCCTTGGCTGGCATGCACCAAAAGCCGCACCGGGCTGTCCCAGACCCGTCCGCTGCGCAGCGCCCATTGATAGAAGGGATGATAGGGCGGCCCCCCAAAGGTAAACAGCGCCTTGGCCCCCAGATCGCAGGCAATTCCGCCGATCACCCGGCGCGACCAGCGGTCAACCGGGTCTGGCGCGCCGTCCCATTCCGGCTGGGCCTGCAGATGCGGCCAGAACCCCGGCTCTTTCGGCCCGACCATCAGCAAGGTCCGGGTGCCGGGCGGCAGCGCCG
>JBJTSJ010000393.1:0-5912 GCA_046076605.1 Tabrizicola sp. | reverse complement strand
TCGATCCTCGGCGACATCGTTGCGAATGTGGGCGGCGACCGGGTTGAGGTGATCACGCTTGTCGGCCCCGATGGCGATGCGCATGTTTTCCAGCCCGCTCCTGCCGATGCCGAGGCTGTCGCGGGCGCAGATGTCATCATTGCCAATGGCCTAGGGTTTGAGGGCTGGATGGACCGGTTGGTTGAAGCCTCGGGCACCAAGGCTACGCTGATTACGGCTGCTGAGGGGGTGACGCCGATTTCTTTTGAAGGTGAGGAAGGCCATGACCATGAGCATGCCGACGGCGAGGAACATGGGCACGAGCACGCCGAAGGTGAAGAGCACGCCCATGAAGGCGAAGAGCATGAGCACGCTGAGGGCGAGGCGCATGACCATGATCATGGCAAGGAAGAGGCAGGCCATGACCATGCTGGCCATGATCACGGGGAATTTGACCCGCATGCCTGGCAAAGCGTTGCCAACGTGATCCTGTATGTCGGGGCCATTGAGGGTGGCCTTTCCGCCGCCGACCCCGAGGGCGCTGAGACCTATAAGGCCAATGCTGCGGAGTATCTCGCCGAGCTTGAAACGCTGGACGCGGAAATCCGCGCGGGCGTTGCAGCCCTGCCGGAAGATCGCCGCACCGTCGTGACGTCGCACGACGCCTTCGGCTATTTCGCGGCCAGTTACGGCCTGACCTTCGTCGCCCCGCAAGGTGTTTCGACCGAAGCCGAAGCGAGCGCCCAGGACGTGGCCGCGCTGATCACACAGATCAAGGAAACTGGCATCTCGGCGGTCTTTGTCGAAAACATCGCCGATCCCCGCCTCTTGGCGCAGATCGCGTCCGAGACGGGGGCCAAGATCGGCGGCACGCTCTTTTCGGACGCGCTGTCAGCGGCGGACGGCCCGGCGGGCACCTACCTGACCATGATGCGTTACAACCTTGGGCAATTGACGCAAGCCCTGACCAACTGAGGGGACCGACATGAACGCCCAGACCCCCGTAACCGTCCTGACCGGTTTTCTTGGCGCTGGAAAGACCACGCTTCTGAACCGCATCCTGACCGAGCCGCATGGCAAGAAATACGCCTTGATCATCAATGAGTTCGGTGAGACCGGGATCGACAACGAACTGGTCATCGACGCCGACGAAGAAATCTTCGAGATGAACAACGGCTGCATCTGCTGCACCGTGCGAGGCGATCTGATCCGCATCCTCGGCGGGCTGATGAAGCGCAAGGATTTCGATGGCATCCTGATTGAGACGACCGGCATGGCCGATCCCGCACCGGTGGCGCAGACCTTCTATGTCGATCAGGACGTGGCCGAGAAGACCCGCCTTGATGCCATCGTGACGGTGGTTGATGCAGTGAACCTCTCTACCCATCTGGACGAGGCGCATGAGGCCGCCGAGCAGATCGCTTTTGCCGACGTCGTTCTTTTGAACAAGGTTGACCTCATGGATGCCGAGGGCCTGAAGACCGCCGAGGCGCGGATCAAGTCGATCAACCCCTATGCGAAGATCGTGAAGACCGAGAAATGCGGCGTCGAGCTGGATCAGGTCCTGGGCCTTGACGCTTTCAGCCTGGAACGCGTGCTGGAGATCGAGCCCGACTTCCTGGACGAGAGCCATACCCATGAGCATGAAGAGGATATCACTTCGGTCTCGCTGCACGCCGACAAGCCGCTGGATGAAAAGGCGTTTCAGCGGTGGTTTCGCCTCCTCCTGCGCCAGCACGGTCAGGATATCCTGCGGTCCAAGGGTATTCTCGACTTCAAGGGCCAGGACGAGCGCTTTGTCGTCCATGCCGTCCATATGCTGACCGACGGTGCGCCGCTTGGCCCCTGGCCCAAGGGGAAAAAGCGGGAATCGAAACTCGTCTTCATCGGCCGCAACCTCGACCAGATGCAGCTGAAGGAAGGCTTCGAGGCCTGCAAGGCGGACTGATGCCGGTGTTGGAACGGCACGATCCCCTCGCACCTACCCGCATCGAGACGGGCGGGCTACGGTTCGACTTCGACGCCGTGCCGGTCGCCATTGTCACCGCGGGCGACACGGCCTTCACCGCCTGGGGCGACGGCATGATCCGGGCCTTCCGCCCGCGCGCCGAGCCACAGGCGCTGCCCGTCCACCGGGGAGCCATCCTGTCGCTGGCAACAGACACCTCGGGCATGATCCTGACCGGCGGCGACGATGGCCGGTTCTGCCGCGTCACGCCCGAGGGCGTGACCGAGCTTGCCGCCTTCCCCCGAGGCTGGGTCGACCACGTGGCATCGGGTGCGGGCGGGGTCTTCGCCTGTTCGGTGGGCCGCGCCGTCCATCTGTGGGACGGTCCTCGGCGCGAGGAACTGGCGGCACCCTCCACCGTGGGCGGCCTTGCCTTTGACCGCAAGGGTGGGCGGCTGGCGGTCGCCCACTATGGCGGGGTGACGGTCTGGGCGCGCGAAAGGCGCGGCTGGAAGCCCTCGACCCTCAAATGGGCGGGCAGCCACACCGCCGTGACCTTCAGCCCGGACGACCGCTTCGTCATGACCCGCATGCAGGAAAACGCGCTCCACGGCTGGCGGCTGCGCGACAAAGCCGATCTGCGGATGTCGGGCTATCCGACCAAAGTCAAGGGCTGGACCTGGGCCGGAAAACTGCCTTGGCTTGCAACGACCGGTGCGGATGAGGCAATCCTCTGGCCCTTCGACGGGGCGCAAGGGCCGATGGGGCGCGGGCCGATGCAACTGGCCTGGGGCGGGCGCGGATACGTCACCGCCATATGCGCCCTGCCGGGACATGAGGCGGTGCTGGCGGGTTATTCCTCGGGTGCCGTGATCTTCTCGGAAATCGACCAGATTGCAGAACCCCGCACCGTCAAGCGCCCGACTGGCGCGCCGGTCACTCTCTTGGCGGTGACGCCGCTTACGGGTTGGCTGCTGGCAGCGGACGAACAGGGCGGCGTCCTCTGGGCGCCTTTGGGGGCGGGCTGATGCTGGGCCTCTTCAACCGGCGGCCGCGCCCCGACGCAGAAGCTGTGGCCCGGCTGAAAGGCTGGGTCGCCGACCTGATGTCGCTGAATGAGCGAGACCACATTGCCATCGCCGAGCTGGTCTGTCACGAACCCGGTTGCCCCGACCTTGAAACCGTTGTGACCGTCACCCTCGCTGACAGCCGGCGCTTTGTCTTGCGCTTCCCATCGGCAGTCGCGGCGGTGACCGCGGGGGATGTAAACCTCCTCCGCCCGCAATTGCCCCCGCGGTGACAGTCTATGTCCATCTGGTCGAGGGCAACAGTGCAGAGGCGCGGCTGGCCCTCATCGCGCGACTGTTTGCAACGTCGCGCCCGGATAGCATTGTCTTTGCCCAGACTGCCGACCCGCTCACGTCTCCGCTCGACTGGCTGATGGGGCCGGGGTGCGCCTGTTGCCTGCCCCAGTCCCATCCACGCCTGCGACTTCTCGCTGCTGCGGAGGCGCGGTCAACGTCGTGCCGCATCCCGATCGACGCCGGACCGCAGGCACTTGCAGAGCGGATAGCACGGGCCATTCAGACCCTGCCGGTCCCTTTGCGTCTCAGCAGGATGACCGCCTGAGGGCGGCCATTCCGCTTGATCGGCAAGTTTCAGAGGTCGAGAGGCCGCGCCCCAATGGTCGCTGTTCCTGCCAACGGATAGGCCTTGCCCCATATCTGCTTTGCATCCCGGGCCAAGGTCTTGGCCTCAGCCGCCGCCATGCGCCGCAGTGCCGCCTCAGGGCAGCCCGTCGTGGCCATGGCCCGTGACCAAGCGCGGCGCAGGCTGCGGACGCTCCACGGCAGGGCCGCCGTTGTCGCCCAACGGCGCAATGGTTCGGTCAGGGCATCGTGGTCGCGCACTCGGATCGCCCCGGCACGCCCGGATGCGCGATGATCTCAGGTTGCCGTTCATGCCGCCGCCTTGCGCCGCCATTCCGGGAACGGGTCGGGCAGGTTCGCCCATGCGGTTGGCGTGAAGTCCTGCGCGGGGATCAGCGCCGCGTCGAGTTTCGCGCGGATCGCCGCCTCGTCCATCCCTGAGCCGATGAACACCAGTTCCTGCCGCCGGTCGCCCCAGGGTTCCGCCCATTTGCCCGCCACCTCGGCCAGCGCGTCGGGATGCGTGGGCCAGCGTTCCTTTGGCACGCTCGCCCACCAGCCGCCCAGCGGCGTGACCGACGACACGGCCCCCGCCAGCGAAAACTCGGCCACCCAGTTCGGGCGCGAGGCCAGCCAGAAATGCCCCTTCGCGCGGATGACGCCGGGCAGATCGCCGTTCAGCACGGCATGGATGCGGGCGGGGTGAAACGGTGCCCGCGCGCGATAGACGAAGGACGTGATGCCATATTCCTCGGTCTCGGGCGTGTGGTGGGCAAAGCCGTAAAGCTCCTTGGCCCAGAAGGGGTGCTCATGCGCGCGGTCAAAATCGAAAAGGCCGGTGTCGAAGATCGCATCGGGATCGACGCGGCTGTGGCTCGTCTCGATCACGCGGGCATCGGGGTTCAGCACATGGATGATCTTGCGGGCGGCATCGCGCTGCGCCGGGGTCGCATCGGCGACCTTGTTCAGCACGATCACATCGGCGAATTCCATCTGCTCGGTCAAAAGGTTGACGAGGCTGCGGTTGTCCTGTTCGCCAAGGCTCTCCCCCCGGTCGGCCAGGAAATCATGGCTGGAGAAATCCTTGAGCAGGTTCACCGCATCCACGACCGTCACCATCGTATCCAGCCGCGCCACATCCGACAGGCTTTCGCCCGCCTCGTCGCGGAAGTCGAAGGTGGCGGCAACCGGCAGCGGTTCGGCGATTCCGGTGGACTCGATCAGCAGGTAGTCAAAGCGCCCCTCTGCGGCCAGACGACGGACCTCGGACAGAAGATCGTCGCGCAGCGTGCAGCAGATGCAGCCGTTCGTCATCTCGACGAGTTTTTCCTCCGATCGCGACAGCTCGGCGCCTTCGCGGATCAGGTCGGCGTCTATGTTCACCTCGGACATGTCATTGACGCTCACAGCCACGCGGCGGCAGTCGCGATTGTTTAGGACATGGTTCAGAAGCGTGGTTTTCCCGGCGCCGAGAAAGCCGGACAGGACAGTGACGGGCAGGCGGGTGTCTTGAGCGGTCTGGGGCATGGCATCCTGCGTTATGTTATAATATAACGTTCTCCGATAAACCGAATCGCGAAGGTGTGCAATGTCGTTCCTTTGTTCAAGCCCGTCGGTTCGCGGCTTGACCGAGGCGCCGCCTTTCGGCACGGTGCCCACGATGGTTCCCGGCCAAGCCAAGCGCGGCCGGGTGAAAAGGGAACACGGGTCGGGTGTAGGCATCAGCCGCCCAAGCCGTGACTGCCCCCGCAACTGTAGGCGGCGAGCGACCCCCTATGCCACTGGGCTGAACAGCCCGGGAAGGTGGGGAGAGCAACGACCCGCGAGTCAGGAGACCTGCCATCGCAAGCGAAGACATAACCGGGCGGGGTGTCCCGGAAGGAGCATGCGATGAAGACGTCTCAGCGGCGGTCTGCCGTGACACGGCCTGTGGCCACACCGTCCTATGCGGTGGCGCAAACAGCGCCGCACCAGATTCTGGTGTGCAAGGCGTGCAAGCATAAGGGGTCAAGCTGCGCGCCGGGCTTTGCGCTGCTGAAAAAGCTGCGTGCGGCGATATCAGCCGCGGGCATGGCCGAGGATTTTGAAGTGTCGGGCACGGCCTGTCTTGCAGGTTGCGTGCCGGATCACGGCGGGCCTTGCGTGGTTGGCTGGCGGGCGACGGCCAAGGCGACCTGGCTGTTCGGCGATATTGATCCGGCAGAGCCGATTGATGACCTGATCGATTTTTCGCGCCTGTATGCGGCGCTGGACGATGGCTGGATGAGCGGCAAGGACTGCTCGCCACGCCTGTGCGACAACACCTTGGCGCGTATCCCGGCGGCGATCATCGTCAC
>JBJTSJ010000392.1:0-3006 GCA_046076605.1 Tabrizicola sp. | reverse complement strand
CCAGGACCACCAGGTGGCATCGCTTGCGGTCCGGGCGTCCTGCAGGACCGCCGCCACCTCTGCCGCAGGCACCGCGCGGACCTTTGGCGCATAGGTCCAGGTCAGCTCCATCCTGCCGCCTTCCTCTGACGTTCCCTTCAGGCTGAAGTCGAAGGCAGGGTTCGACAGCGTCAGGTCATCCGGCGGGGTAAAGTCGATCGGCGCGTTCTGCACCGTGACCCGGTGGACCAGCGACCAGGGGCCGCCCACGGCCAGCGGCAGGCGGCGGGGCGAGGTCTGCGGGGCGGGATAACGGTCCATCAGGCCGGGCACGGCAAAGACGAAATCCTGGCGCAGGCCGTTTTCGTCCAGCGCGGTGAAGGGCAGGAAATAGTGTTCCTTGATCGTCACCCGGTTCGCCGCGCGGTCGTCAGTGAACTGCGGCGGCTTCGCTTCGGTCAGGCCGGGATAGCGGTCGAGGTAGAAGTCCAGAAACTCGCGCCCGATCTGGCTGACGGGGGTCGCCGCCCAGCGGGCGCGGGCCTGGTCGGCGGCCCCGGTGCGGTTTTCGGTGGTCACGGTCAGAAAGACGCCGAGCAAGGAAAACCGGTAGTCCTCGTGCACCTCTTGCGCCCAGGAGCCTTCGGCCGTCACCTCCATCCGTTCCAGCGCCGTCGTTCCTGCGACAATCGGAAGGGCATAGCCGTAGTCCGGCTGGGTCGCCGTCCCAAGCCCGCCGCCTTCGTGCGAGCCGGTCGGGTCCATCCACACGGTCTGCCCGTCGAGGATCGCGCGCAGGATCATGTGGTCGAAGACAAATGGGGTGGGCAGTTCTTTGGGCAGGCGGTAGCCGGCGTCGAGGTCGGTCAGCGCGACGGCGGCGTCGATCCCCAGCCGATCCAGCAGAACGCGGAGAAGGAGCGACTTGTCCTTGCAGTCGCCGAAACCGGTGGCGATCACCTCGGCGGGCGGGCGCGCGAAATAGCCGCCAGCGCCGACCGACAGCGAGACATAGCGGATGTCTTCTTGCACCAGGCGCAGGGCGGCATAGGCGCGGGCCGCGGGCGTGGGGTTGTCGGCGGCGATGGCGTCAAGGCGGGCCTCCCAGTCGGTCGGAAGGGGATAGTCGGCGGTGTAGTGCGGCACCAGCGCGGTGACGAGCGCGCCCCAGTCGCGGCTGTCGGAAAAGCGCAGGAGAGCATCGTCGATCACGTCGTCGGGGACGCCCTCTTCGGCAAGCGGCGGGATGTGATTCTCGCGCCGCCATTCGTGGCGGACAAGGCCGTTGCCAAGGTCGGTCTCGGCATGGGTCACCCGGTCGGGCAAGGGGCCAAGTTCCAGCGGCCTGCCCTTTGGCCAGGTCAGAAGCGTGCGCGACAGGACGACGGGCGTCGACCATTCAAGCCAGGAGCCGCCGCTGCGTTCGGCCCCGCCGACCATGGGCCGGGTTTCAAGCAGCGTCGCCTGTTCCAGCATGTCGCCCACCCGCAGGCCCGGGACCTGAACGACGGCGGTCAGCGTGCCGTCGATGATGCCTTCCTCCAGCCGCGTCTCGCGCCGGTAGACCTGGGGCTGGGCGGTGGCTTTCAGGTCGATGACCTGCCCGCCACGATGGATTATCAGGCGGGTCAGGCTAGCGGTTTCATGGCTGGGGTCGAAGTCAAGCTGGATCGTCGCCAGCTCCTCCAGCCCCGCGCGATCGGTGACTTCGGCCACGACACGCTTCCACGACTGCTTGGTGTCGCCGTCCCAGGCTAGCTGGTGGTCGGACAGCAGGAAGAACTGGCCGCCCTCAACCTCGGCCCTGAGGGCGGGCGTGCCTTCGGGGATGGGGGCGATGTCGACCCAGGGCGGGTCCTCGGCCAGGGTCAGGGTCTGGGCGTGCAGGGCGACGGCGGACAGGCAGTACGCGAGAACCAGGAACAGTAAGCGCATCGGGAATCCGGGGGGATGAATTTCCGGCAGGCTAGCGGGGGATCTGGCGGCTGCAAAGGATTTCCAGACCGGTCCCAAGGATTGCAGTCCGGCGCGCGTCTTGTGTAAGTGATGCTGATGGATACGCCCGACGAGATGCTGGCCAATGCCGCCGCTGGTGGAGACCGGGCGGCCTTTGCCACATTGGTCGGGCGGCACTATGACCGCATCCATGGGTTGGCCTGGCGGCTGACCGGGGCGAAGGACCAGGCCGAGGACCTGACGCAGGACATCTGCGCTGCGTTGCCTGCGAAGCTGCGCAACTGGCGGGGTGAGGCGAAGTTCACCACCTGGCTGTACCGCGTGGTGGTGAACGCGGCGCATGACCTGCGGCGGCGGCAGGCGACCCGCGCGAAGGCCAGCCAAGGTTGGGGCGACTGGGAGATTGCGCGGCAGGACGAGATTGCCGTTGAGGCGGAAGCCCGCGACTGGCTGGCACAGGCGATGACCAAGCTTTCGCCGGAGTTGCGGGATACGGTTGCGCTGGTCCTGGGCGAAGAGATGACCCAGGCTGAGGCCGGGGTTGTGCTGGGTGTCTCTGAGGGGACAATCGCCTGGCGGATGAGCGAAGTGAAGAAACGCCTGCGGGCCAAGGCAAGGGAGGACGCGAAATGACCGATGATCTCGACGACCTCCGCGCGGCGCTGAAGGCGGCACCGGCCCCGGATGGGGATGCCAAGGCCCGGGCGATGGCGCTTGCGATGGAAAATTTTGATCGGCTCCAAGGATCGACCGAGCCGCTCCGTTCCAGTGAGGACCGCCAAGGAGCGGCCCCCCTGAACGGAGTACGTCGCATGTTCCACTACCTGACTTCCCGCCCTGCCCTTGCCGCCACCACCTCGGTCGCGGCGCTGATCATCGGTGTCGCAGTGATCCTGCCGGTCGCTGACCTGCGGGTCGGCAAGCCGACCGTCGTGGTCGAGACGCCGAAGACCGAACCCACCCCGCCGATGGACCCGGCGGCCGATGCGGCCAAGCCCGAGGCCGCCCTGACCACCGAAGTCGCCCCCTCGGGCGGCGAGGGTGCGGCCCTGACGCAAGAGACCGACGTGG
>JBJTSJ010000391.1:0-2783 GCA_046076605.1 Tabrizicola sp. | reverse complement strand
ACGGAAGCAAGGGCGGCTGGCATAAACTGGTCCTTCACCCCGGTCATCGACATCAACGCGCTGTTCCGCTCGCCCATCGTCGCCACGCGCGGCCTCGGTTCCGACCCCGAGCGCATCCGTGCCCATGCTCTGGCGCATATCCGCGAGTTGCAGGCGAACGGGGTGGCAGCGACCGTCAAACACTGGCCGGGCGAGGGGCATGACGACCGCGACCAGCATCTGGTGACGACGATCAACCCGCTGTCGATCGACGACTGGCGCGCGACCCACTGCGCGCTCTACCAGGATGCCATCGATGCGGGCGTCATGTCCGTCATGTCGGCCCATATCGCGCTTCCTGCCTACGTGCTTGCGCAGAACCCCGATGCGGGGCTTGAGGCTTACCGCCCCGCCTCGACCTCGCACCTTCTGAACCAGACGCTGCTGCGCGAGGAGATGGGGTTCAACGGCATCATCGTCTCGGACGCCACACCGATGGCGGGCCTGGGGGCCTGGGCGCATCGGGACGTGGCGCTGCCCGAGATTGTATCTTCAGGCTGCGACATCATCCTGTTTTCCGACGAACCCGAAGCCGACATCGCCCGGATCGAGGCCGCGCTGGACGACGGCCGGATCACCGCAGCCCGCTTGGATGAGGCTCTTGTCCGCGTCCTGGGCCTCAAGGCTTGGCTGGGCCTCCACCGCGACGGCAAATCCCCCGCCGACCGCACCCGCCTTGCCCGGCCCGAGGATGCCGCCGCCGCGCAGGCCGTCACCGCCCGGGCGCCGACGCTGGTCAAGGACGTGCAGGGCATCCTGCCCCTGTCGCCCGACCGCCACCGCCGCGTACTGATCTTCACCACCGGCATCGTTACGCCCCTTCACGGCGACGGAATGCCGATGGTCTTCCCCGACCTTCTCCGCGCCGAGGGGTTCGACGTTACCATCCACCAGCCCGGCGACCGCCTGGACCAGCGCGACTTCGATCTGGTCCTATTCGTGATGGCCGAAGAGACGCTCCTGACCCGGGGCCGCATCTTCCTCGACTGGAACCGCCTGACCGGCGGCATGTTCGGCGCGATGGCCCGCCATTGGCATCAGGTGCCGACGGCACTGATCTCGTTCGGCTACCCCTACTACCTCTACGACGCGCCCCGGATGCCCTGCGTGGTGAATGCCTATGCCACGATGGACTCGATGCAGCGCGCCACGCTGGACTGCCTTCTGGGCCGCGCTCCGTTCCGGGGCACGAACCCTGTCGACCCGTTCTGCGGCCTGCCCGACGCGCACTACTGACCGCGCTTTTCCGGCTTTCCGCCGCCGTCCTGCGGTGCAACATTGCGCGGAAACGGAAGGCAGGGACGAAGATGCGGAACGGCGGTCAGCTTCTGGTGGAAAGCCTCGTGGCGCTTGGCGCGACCAAAAGCTTTGGCGTGCCGGGGGAGAGCTATCTGGCAGTCCTTGACGCGCTGCATGACACCCAAGGCAGGCTGGACTTCGTCCTCTGTCGCAACGAAGGCGGTGCCTCCTTCATGGCGGCGGCCTGGGGCAAGCTGATGGGGCAGCCCGGCCTCTGCTTCGTGACCCGCGGGCCCGGGGTGACCAATGCCTCGATCGGCATCCACACCGCGATGCAGGATTCCGCGCCGATGCTGATCTTTGTCGGCCAGGTCGGCACCGACATGAAGGGGCGCGAGGCGTTTCAGGAAGTCGACTACCGCGCGGTCTTCGGCACCATGGCGAAATGGGTGGTCGAGATCGACCAGGCCGACCGAATTCCCGAAATCCTGTCCCGGGCCTGGATCACCGCGACAACGGGCCGCCCCGGTCCCGTCGTCATCGCCCTGCCCGAAGACATGCTGTCCGGTCCGGCATCGGCGGCCCCCCTGACCGGCCCCGCCCGCATCACGGAACCCGCGCCCGATCCCGCCGCACTGGCCGAGGCACTGGCGCTTCTGTCACAGTCGGAACGCCCGGCGATTCTTTTGGGCGGCTGCAACTGGACCACCGCCGGAAAGGCCGCCCTGCAGGCCTTCGCCGAGGAGTCAGACATCCCGGTCGTCGCGGCCCTGCGCTATCAGGACATGTTCGACAACCACTCGCCCTGCTACGCGGGCGACCTGGGCCTGGGCCTTGCGGCGGGCGTCCGGAAGACGATGGCCGAGGCCGACGTGATCCTCGCCCTGAACACCCGGTTCGGCGAGATCTCGACCGAAAGCTACACGCTGTTCCAGGTGCCGACGCCTCGCCAGAAGATCATCCACGTCCACGCCTCGGCGGCCGAGATCGGCAAGGTCTACATCCCGACCCTGGGCATCCCCGCCGGACCGAACGCCTTTGTTGCGGCGCTGACCCCCGTGCGGGGCAACTGGGCCGCCTGGCGCCAGCGGGCCAGGGCGGATTACGAGGCAACCTTCACCCTGCCCGCGCAACCCTCTCCGGTCGATATGGGGCTGGTCACCGCGCATCTGCGGCAGGTCCTGCCCGAGGATGCGATCCTGACGAACGGTGCGGGGAACTTCACAGTCTGGCCAAACAAGTTCTACAAGTTCGGCCCCAAGGCCCGCCTTCTGGCCCCGCAGTCCGGCGCGATGGGCTATGGCCTGCCAGCCGCCATCGCCGCCAAGGTGGCTTTCCCAGACCGGACTATCGTCTGTTTCGCGGGCGACGGCGATTTCCAGATGACGTGCCAGGAACTTGGCACCGCAATGCAGGCGGGCGCGCAACCCATCGTCCTGATCCTGAACAACGGCACCTACGGCACGATCCGCGCGCATCAGGAACGCACCTATCCGACGCGCGTC
>JBJTSJ010000390.1:0-4941 GCA_046076605.1 Tabrizicola sp. | reverse complement strand
CACCAGCATCCCCGGCTTCGCGTTCGAGACGATACCGCAGCTCAGCTATGCGATCGACCTAAGCCAGCCTGCACGGTTTGACGCGCAGGGATTTCTGTTGAACTCCAAGACCCGGCGGATCGTCGGCTTGCGCCATGACGGTCGACCGGTCGGGGACACGGACCAGTTCCTTCTGGTGACCAACACGCACCGGGCCGGTCGCGCCCGTTTGCAGGACAGCGGATCGGACCTGAAGGTGGCGTTCACCGACGGCGCCAGGGTGCAAGCGGTCATTGCCGCTCACCTCCAGGGCAAAGGCCCGGTCTCGGGCCAGGTCCGGCGCAACTGGCATTTCCTGCCGATGCCCGGCACCAGCGTGACCATCGCCACCGGAGATGGCGCTGCACCGCAGCTGGCCGAGATCGACGCATTCCGCCCGGTGTCGCTGGGCAAGGATCTCGACGGCTTTAGCCACTACCGGCTGCACCTCTGATCGGCTATGGCACCGCCATGCGCCCCGGAGGTTCGATCCCTTGACCACGACCTATGACGCCATCCTGTTCGATCTCGACGGCACGCTGATCGACACGGAAAGCATCGCGCTGACCACCGGCATGGCCGCCTTCGCCGCACATGGCCACACGGTCGACCATGCCTTCATGCATGGGCTTGTCGGCAAGGACGAACCGACCGCCGCCCGGATCATCCGCGCTGCGCTGCCGGGCGTCGACCTTGCGGCGGTGAACCTGTTGTGGCGCAAGGGGTTCGACGACGGAGTGAACGCGGGCCTCGATCTGAAACCCGGCGCACGCGATCTATTGCCCGCTCTCTCCGCTCCCTTGGCCATCGTCACCTCGACCGGCCGCGTGGGCGCGCACCGCAAGCTGGGCATCGCCGGGATTGCCGAGGCCTTCACCCATGTCGTCACCCTGGACGATGTCCGCGCGCCCAAGCCCGACCCCGAGCCTTACCTTCTGGCCGCCACCCTGTTCGGCGTCTCCCCCGCCCGCTGCCTGGTGTTCGAGGACAGCGAGACCGGGGCCGAAGCCGCCCACCGCGCCGGATGCACCGTTGTCCAGGTCCCCGACATCGTTCCAAGCGAGGGGCGCTGGGCGCATCACCTGGCCCCAGACCTTCTGACCGGGGCGCGGATGGCAGGGCTCTTGTAGCCGGGGGACTTAGGCCTTCCGCGCGTTGATCTCGCAGAGGCATGAGATCGGCTCGCCATGGTTGCGCTCAATCTCGGCATCCGGGGCCAGCTTGTCCATCGCGCGGGCCAGGTCGATGTCCAGCTGGCTGATCCCGTGGCAGTCATGTGTGGTCAGCGTCACGTCGACGACGTTGTAGACGTTCTTCCATTCCGGATGGTGGTTCAGCTTCTCCGCGACCAAGGCGGCGCGGGACATGAAGCCCCAGGCCTGGCTGAAGTTGCGGAACTTCCACACCTTGCGGATCGCGTCGCGGCCCGGAACAGCGGCCCAGCCGGTTTCGGCCAGGGGCGGCAGGGCGGTCTTGCGGTCGGTCTCCGACAGCAGGGGGGTCATGGCTTTGCCTCCGGGATCAGGGCGTTGTCCTTGGCGTTGGCGCGCAAGGCGGCTGGGCGGTCCTTCAGGCGGGCCCAATAGGCCTGGAACACGTCATTGGCCGGGATCGTGCCGAACTGCATCCCCCAGCCCAGCGCAGACCCCACATAGACATCCGCCGCCGTGAACCGCCCGTCGGCGATGTAGTCATTCTTCTCCAGATGCCCGCCCAGCGCGTTCAGGCAGTCGTCGAGGTCGCCATAGCCCGCGCGCCGCTTTTCGTGCTGGTCCTTGGTCCGCCAGCCGAACGAGGTGTTGACCACCGCCTGCTCCAGCGGGCCAGCAGCAAAGAACAGCCAGCGGAAGAAGGCGGCCTTGTCCTCGGCCATCAGGCCGGCCTCGGGGAAGGTCATCGCGAGATAGGTGCAAATCGCCGCGTTTTCGGTGATGACCTTGCCGTCATGCACCACCGTGGGAACCTTCCCCATCGGATTCAACGCCAGATACTCCGGCGCCTTCATGCTGGTGTAATAGTCCAGCACCACGGTGTCATAGGGCTGGCCCACTTCTTCCAGCATCCAGCGGGCGATGCGGCCGCGCGACATCGGGTTGGTGTAGAGGGTCAGCATGGCATCCTCCTGTTGCGGGCCAGCCTACTCGTGCCCCTCGACCTTGCGGAAGGGGCCGTATGAGGTGAGGACCTCGATCTCTTCCCCTACTGCGCGGCGTTCCGCCTGCAAGTAGCGGTCAACCGCCGTGCGGAAGCTGGGTTCGGCGATCCAGTGGATGGAATGCGTCTCCACCGGCAGATAGCCGCGCGCCAGCTTGTGTTCGCCCTGCGCCCCGGCCTCGACCCGGGAAAGGCCGTTGGCAATCGCCCAGTCGATGGCCTGATAATAGCACAGCTCGAAATGCAGGCAGGGATGATCCTCGACGCAGCCCCAGTAGCGGCCAAAAAGCGTGTGCCGCCCGATGAAGTTCAGTGCCCCCGCGACGGGTCTGTCGCCGTTGAAGGCAAGGACCAGAAGCATGTCGTCCCGCATCGTTTCGTGAAACCGGGTAAAGGCCTTGCGGGTCAGGTAGGGCGTGCCCCATTTCCGGCTGCCGGTGTCCTGATAGAAGGCCCAGAACGCATCCCAGTGCTGCGGCTCGATCTGATCCCCGGTCAGCGCGCGGATGATCAGCCCGCGTCCCTGCGCCGTCTCGCGTTCCTTGCGGATCATCTTGCGCTTGCGGCTGGCGAGGTCGGCCAGGAAATCGTCGAAAGTTCCGTACCCCCGGTTCTCCCAATGGAACTGCTGGGTGATGCGGTGAAGCGTGCCCTCCACCCCGGCCAAAGCCTCGGCTTCCTCTGCGGTACAGAAGGTGGCGTGCAACGACGACAGCTTGTTCTGCGCCGTCACTGCGATGGCTCCCTGCCACAGTGTTTCCCGATAGGCCGCGTCCCCCAGGAACCGCCGTCCGGTGGCGGGTGTGAAAGGCACCGCGATTTGCAGCTTCGGGTAATAGCGCCCCCCAGCGCGTTCCAGTGCATCCGCCCAGCCGTGGTCGAAGATGTATTCGCCCTGGCTGTGGCCTTTCACATAAAGCGGTGTCGCGGCGACGACCCTACCCTCGTCCCGCAGGACCAATGGCCGCGCCTGCCAGCCAGAGCCTGCGCCGGTCGAACCCGAACTTTCCAGCGCGGCAAGAAACCGGTGCGTGGTGAACGGGTCGATGGGCCTGCCGTCCGCCTGTTCGGGGGCCGCAAGGGCATCCCACTCGGCGGCGGAGATGTCGGACAGGCTGTCGTGCAGGGTCAGGTCGGCCATTCGCGCCCTCTCGGTCGCGGGAAAGGTGGCGGGCGGCGCGGGAAGGTCAAGCCGGAAGCGCGGCCAGATAGCCCTCGAAGGTCACATTGTCGGCAACCTGTCGGACCTTTGCTTCATCGGCGGCAGAGCGGATCGTCCAGCACAGGATGCGTGCGCCTTGCGCCTTCAACTCCGCCACCCGGGGCCGGGCAAGGTCGCGGCCCTCATGGCTGATGAAGCTGGACCCGGTCGCCTCAAAGTCCGGAATCGGCCGCAGCCTGTCGCAGACTTTTGCCGGAAGCGGCGCCCAGTCGTCCGGGTCATAGGCCGAAGTGGTGATCCCCCTAGGCAGGTGCGGGGCGAGGCGGGCCATGTGGGCGATGGAATGCGGGTTGAAGGACATCAGCGCGACATCGCCCTGGTAGCCCTTCAGCGCCTCCGCCGTCGCCGCCTCCAGCTTGCCGTCGGTCGGACCCATGACCATGGTCTGGTCCTTGATCTCGATCAGCAGCGGGACCTTCCCGCCGATCAGCGCCAGCACCTCGGCCAGCATCGGGATCGTGTCGGTGGAGCCTTTCAACCTGATCCGGCCCAGGTCCGCGGCAGTCCGGGCGTTGACCAGCCCGGTCCCCTCGGTCAGCCGGTCCAGCTCCTCGTCGTGGAACACCATCGGGACGCCGTCCGAAGACAGCTGCAGGTCGATCTCGATGGCATACCCCGCCTTCACCGCCGCCCGGATCGCGGAGGCAGAGTTCTCGATCACCCCCCGCGCCCGATCATGCAGGGCGCGGTGGGCGATAGGCAGCCTCAGAAAGCTTTCGGGCAGGGGAACAGGCTTCATTTCAGGGCGAAGATCGCCTCGATCTCCACCGCCACCCCCAGGGGCAACGAGGCGGCCGAGACGGCCGAGCGGGCGTGGCGGCCGGCGTCGCCGAGGACCGCGACCAGGAAGTCGGAGGCACCGTTGATGACCTTGGGCTGGTCGGTGAAATCGGGGGTGGAGTTCACGAAGCCCACCAGCTTCACCGCCCGGTCCAGCCGGTCCCAATCGCCGCCCACGGCTTTCTTCAGCTGGGCCAGCAGCGAGATCGCGCAGCGTTTCGCGGCCTCGGCACCCTGTTCGAAGCTAAGGTCCTCGCCCAGGCGGCCCTTGATAAGGCCTGCTTCGTTCTGGCTGATCTGGCCGGAGATATGGACCAGGTTCCCGACCTGGACGAAGGGCACGTAGTTCGCCGCCGGGGCGGGGGCGTCGGGGAGGGTGACGCCAAGCTCGGCAAGGCGGGATTCGATGGCGTGCATGGGGTCCTCCGGGTCTGGGTCGGGGCGAGCCTAGCCTGCGGGCCGGGGCGGGGCAAGGGTGGCTGTCCACGTAGGACGGGCAGGGTGGGCCTAGGTATTTCAAGGCGTTACACGTGGACGGTAACAGTTCCGTAACCCTGCGCGGGTGGGGAAGGCTGTTGAATCGAGCGCTGGCGCGCGAGCCTTTTGTCTCGTCGTCGGCATTCGCCTCCTCCTCGGTCGTTGGGGGTTTTCCACCCCCAAACCCCCGGAGAGAATTTCAGACATGGGCAGGGAGGCAGGGTCAGCCCGCGGGTTTGGGCCAGGCGCGGTGCAGGTCGTCGATCACGAAGGCATGGGCATGCGGGGCG
>JBJTSJ010000389.1:0-2890 GCA_046076605.1 Tabrizicola sp. | reverse complement strand
GCGCCGTAGGGATCCTGGTCGGACAGGCCGATGCCGCTGTCGTTCCAGCCCTTGCAGGCGGTGACGCAGGCCTGGCAGCCGACGCAGGTGTCAAGGTCGATGACCAGGCCGAGTTTCTTTTCCGTGGCGCGCGGGAGGGCCGTCATCGCTCCGCCTCCCCGCCGGGGACCAAAAGTTTTCGAAAACTTTTGGCAAAATTCTTCGAAGAATTTTGGCCCCGGCCCCCACCGGCGCGCGGCGGATCGGGGAGCTTTTCGAACATCGGCTCTACCGTTCCCCTCGGGTGGTCCTCGGCCGCAATCCGCTCCACCCGGACCCGCTGGTCGAACCAGGCGGCCTGGCCGGTGATTGGGTCAGAGTTCGACAGCCGCACCCCGTCGCGGTCGGGCAGCAGTTCCGAAATCAGATGGTTCAGAAGGAACCCCGTCGTGGCCTCTGGCGCATCGGCATCCAGGGCCCATGCCCCTTTGCGCTTGCCGATGGCGTTCCAGGTCCAGACAGTGTTCTCGTTCAGCGCGGCCATATGGGCCACGGGCACCACGATGGTTCCGGCCCGGGACGAGACCCGTGCCCAGTCGCCCTCGGCAAAGCCCTGCGCCTCCCAGATTTTCGTGGGCAGATACAGGTAGTTGTGCCCCTTGATCTGCCGCAGCCAGGCGTTCTGGCTGCCCCAGGAGTGGTACATGTCCATCGGCCGCTGGGTAAGGGCATGGACCGGATAGCCGAAGGCCGCGTCCTCGTCACCGAAGGGGGCATACCAGATCGGCAGGGGATGCATCGCCTGTTTCAGGCGGGCCCGCAGGTGGTCCGGCGGCTGGCGGGGACCAAAGCCCTCGGCAGCCAGCTGGAAGCGGCGCATCGGCTCGGACCAGATGTTGAACAGGTAGGGCTGCGGGGTCTCGTAAAGGCCGAGCTTCACCGCCCAATCCTGGTAGGCTGCGTTCCAGGGTTTGTAGAAGGCGGCCTCCTCGGGCACATGGGCCTGATAGAAGGCCCCGTTCTGGATGTAGCGGTTGAGTTGGTCCGGGTTCGGCGCGCCCCGCCCCTCGGCCTCGCCATTCCCCCGGAAGCCCATCAGCGGCCCCACGCCCGGCCGGCGCTGATGGTTGGCGATATAGTCGGCGTAGTCCTTGAACTTCGCCGTCCCGTCCTCGTTCACCATCCCCGGCAGTCCAAGGCGCGCACCCAGCTCCAAGAGCACCGACTGGAAGCAGCGCACCTCGCGGTCAGGCTCCAGCACCGGCCAGCGGATCGCATCGCCCGCCGCGTCGGGTTCGCTGATCGGGCGGTCCAGAAGGCTGATGCAGTCGTGGCGTTCGAGATAGGTCGTATCGGGCAGGATCAGGTCGGCATAGGCCACCATCTCGGAGGCATAGGCGTCGGAATAGATGATCCGGGGGATCACATAGTCGCCGTCCTTCTCCTCCGTCAGCATCTCCATCACGCGGGCGGAGTTCATGCTGGAGTTCCAGGACATGTTCGCCATGTAGAGGAAGAGCGTGTCGATCTTGTACGGGTCCCCGGCATGGGCGTTGGGGATGACCATGTGCATCAAGCCATGGGCGGAGAACGGGTTTTCCCAGCTGAACCCCTTGTCGATCCGCGCCGGGCCGCCGTCGGGAAGCAGGCACAGGTCGTCTGGAGAGCGGACGTAGCCAAGGTGTGGGCCGGTCAGGGGTTTGCCGGGAGTGGTCACGAAATGGGGCGTCGGATGCGCCTCGATGGGCTTGGGGTACGGCGGTTTCAGCCGGTAGCCGCCGGGGGTTTCAAGGCTACCCAGCAGGATCTGGAGAGTATGCAGCGCGCGGGCTGTCTGGAAGCCGTTGGAATGCGCCGAGATGCCCCGCATCGCGTGGAAGCTGACCGGGCGGCCGGGCATATCCTTGTGTTCATTGCCCCGGAAGTCGGTCCACGGACGGTCGAGCGTGATCGCCTGATTGAAAGCCACCTCGGCCAGTTCTGCGGCAAGCTGCCGGATGCGGGTCGCGGTCACCCCGCAGCGGGCGGCGACGGCCTCGGGCGCATAGTCGGGCTTCAGATATTCCTCGACCATATGGCGGAAGACGGTGCGGTTGCCCTGCCATTCGGCCCCGATGTCGGGCTGCACGTCCTTGCCGTCCCAGGGCGCCGGATGGCCGGTGCGGCAGTCGATGACGAAGGGCTGGCTTTCGGCGTTGCGGACAAAAAGGCCCTTCTCCGGGCCGTCCGCCTCGGTCACCAGAAGCGCCGCATTGGTCCATTGCGCAAGGTAGTCGAGGTCGATCTTCCCCGCCTCCAACAGGCAATGGATCAGCGACAGGATCATAAGGCCATCGGTCCCGGGCGTGATCCCGATCCAATCATCGGCCACCGCCGAATAGCCCGTGCGAACCGGGTTCACACTGATGACCCGTGCCCCACGGGCCTTCAGCTTGCCCAGGCCAATCTTTATTGGATTGCTGTCATGATCCTCTGCCACACCGAACATGACGAACAGCTTCGTCCGCTCCCAATCCGGCTGGCCGAATTCCCAGAAGGCGCCGCCGATGGTATAGATGCCCCCCGCCGCCATGTTGACGCTGCAAAAGCCCCCGTGCGCGGCGAAATTTGGAGTGCCGAAGTTCTGCGCCCACCAGCCGGTGAGGCTCTGGCTCTGGTCGCGGCCGGTGAAGAAGGCAAGCTTCTCGGGCGCGGTCTCGCGCAAGGGCTTCATCCAGGAAACGGCTGTGGACAAGGCCTCTTCCCAGGAAATCTCCTCGAAGGCCCCCGATCCTCGGGGTCCTACTCGTCGCAGGGGCGCGCGCAGACGCGAAGGCGCGGTGACCTGCATGATCCCGCTCGCGCCCTTGGCGCAGAGGACGCCCTTGTTGATCGGGTGGTCCCGGTTGCCCTCGATATAGGCCACCTTGCC
>JBJTSJ010000388.1:0-10029 GCA_046076605.1 Tabrizicola sp. | reverse complement strand
CTCGCGAAAAATCCTTTTCGCTGAGGCCGATAACCTCCAAGACGACATACTCGGATTGGGTCGGCACCATGAGATATGATCCCAAGGTCGCGACATAGTGCACGTCGTCAAAGCCAACGACCGTGAAGTTATCGCTGCCACGATGTAGCTCGACGACCAAGCGATCCGCTGAAACGCTTACTATCTTGCCTATGGCGCGGCTTGCATCATCCCTCGCCATTTTCGCCACCCTGCTGCTTGGAAAGCAGCTTCTTGAAGACTTTTTCGATAGCCTGTTCTTCTTTCTGTTCAGCGCTCGTTGGCATCAAGTCCTGGACGATACTGTTGAAGTAGTGTGCCTTCTTGCCCGTCTCCTCGTCGCTGCCCCAAATGAAGGAAATCCTCGGGTCGCCTAGCGCTGCGAGTTCTTTAGTCACCGGATTATTGAGGTCGTCAGGGTTGAGGAACGCGATCAGTCGGAAGCCTGGGAGGGTCAGCCCTTGAAAAATGATGTTGTTAATGTGCTCGTCGCCAAAGCTGAAGCCCATCACCAAAAGGACGCTTTGGTCTTGAACGATCTGGCGCTGAAATTCACGGAACATGTCCGAGTAGGGCGAGCCAAAACTCGCCGTCTGCTTTGAGGGCGTCGGATAGATCATGACGCGATCCTTGGAAGGGTCGAGCTTGTCAGAAGACTCCCGGATCGGGAAAAGACCCATCTCCTCTTCCGTCCAGTTTACAGACCCGTGAAGCTTGCAGAAATGCACGTATCCATCAACCGCCGCCCATCTTTTTGACGAAATATCGAGCTGCTCGGCCAGGGCGCGGCGGTAAGTGGAAGGGTTGAATCGGCGCTCAACCGTGCCCGCAAACCCGTTGGAATAGGGGATGCCAGATCGATCCATCGCCCGTTCGTTGAACAGGTCATAGTTGGTGGTAAAGACCCAAGGTGGGGCGAGCCCACGGGATCGAGTCGCCAGAGACTGATAGAAGCGCCGGTAAAGCGTTACGATGGTTTCATCTCCGTGGGCGAATCGTCCCTCGGTGCATTTCTGTAGGATGAACCTCTTAACACCCGCGATGACGGCTTCGACAGCTTCATGCGTTTCCTGAAACTCACTCTTGGCGCTCGTCCTGCAAAATCTCTGCGCCGTCATGAGGACTTCCATCATTCGCTCAAGGTTTTTCTTGAAGTCTTCGTGCGTTAGATCGATACCAAGCTGGTCCCTGAGCGCATCTCGTTGTTCAGCCGAGACAAAGGCACCGACGCCGGGGAGACCAGGCATACCCTGAAGCGTTGTCTGGAACTCTGCCGCAAGTGGTCCCATCGTCGGGATGCCAAGCTCATGGCCGTCATGCACGTAAGAAGAGCAACCTGAGCCAATGAGAAAAGACAGGTTCTTGGAACCGAATACCTCTGCCAGATGCCGCCGGATGACATCAGCGCGGTCGTCAAACCCTGCTTCTGGTGGAAGCTTGGCAAGTTCGTCTTTGCTTACTTTTCTGAAATTAATCAAAAGTTTACCTCAATTGCTTCATTGTTTTCTATGGTGCCACTCATCATTCTCTCACTCATCTCGTTCTGGAAACAGCCCCGGCATCCACCGCCCGGCATACTTGGCAGGGAAGGCCAGATTCAGCGGCGCACGGGTCGATACTGACGAAAGCGCCCCCGCTTCGAGGAGCGCAGATGTCACCCGCCGCGCAGTGCGGTCGCTTGTGCCAAGAATGGTCTCGACCTCCCCACGCTCGATCTGCCCCTGATAGAGCACAGCTTTCAGCACGGTATCGGCTTTCGGTGGCAGCGCTCCAGCACGCATCTCCTCTTCTGCCCAGATCAAAATGCGGTCCCGCAACCGATCCGGCCGCATGAGCCCTGCCATGAACTCCACCTGGTCGATGCAGATGCGCAGAAAGAACTGTGTGAAGGAGGCAAGTGCAGCCTCGCTTAGCGTGCCGCGGCCGTCACGGTCGCCACGGCGCGGCCCATCACAGGCGGCGAGGTGTTCCTTGTAGGCTGCCTCCTGCCGCGCCAGCCCGCGCGCCACTGACCAAAGGCCGCGCGTGTCCAGGGTCTTGCGCAGCATGGCGTAGGACATGAGACGTGCAACGCGCCCATTCCCATCAAGGAAGGGGTGCACCCAGAGAAGCCGGTGATGGGCGCAAGCCGCGGCAAGGATCGGTTCGATCCTGCCGGGAAGGCTATAGGCTTTGTGCATTCGGTCGAGGAAGCGGGGGACGGCACCAGGGCTGACGGCGATATGCCGTCCGACTTCAACGTATCTTGTGCGCAGTTCCCCGGGCACAACCGGGATTTTCTCGCCTGTCTTTGGGTTCTCGACGAAGAGAAGCTCGGGCGGCAAGAGTTCACAGAACCGGCGATGCAGTTCGATGATTGACGCAGGCGCGGTCGGTGGTTCCGCCATGCTATCTTCGTCGATCCATTTCTGCACGGCGACATGCGCCCTGGCTTCAAGCTGAAGGTTTCGCTTCTTCGGATCGGCGCTGTAGTCGTTCCGCATCGCGCGTTCGATGTCGATGGGATGGGTGTCATGACCCTCGATGAGGTTGCTGTAGTAGCAGTTCATCGCCCGCACGAGATCGGCAAGCGGCTCTGCAATTGAAGCGGGCAAGCTGCTGCGGAACGCTGCGGACTTCTCCGCCAGATCGAGCACAAGATCATTTAACCCCGCGCGGGCAGGAGAGCCCTCTGAGACCATGAGAGGCTCGAACAAGCCTACCGTCTCGCCGTCATCACGGACCATCACATGACCTTCCCTCTGGCCGCTTTCTTGGCCGTACGCAATCTCCACAAAATGAATATTTATCATAGTAGTGGGCTACAGGCTACGGAGATCACGTCCGGTGATTTGGCCGGTTCTCTTTCCACTTGCGCTTGGCTTTGGGATCCCATGGCGCAATCGGCGCCCTGTAGCCACGTCACGCGTCAGACCGTCATCTGCGACCCGCCCTTGGGGGGTCACACCACAACTCATGCGATGAAATATCCTTGCTATCGTTAGTGGTGTTTTGTATCGCCGAACCATTGTAGTAGGAGTCGGCGTCATGAAGCACAGGGTCAGAACCGCGACAGCCGCTGCGGCCATCACCGTGTCGAGCCTCGTCGGGTCGGTCGAGCCGGCGCAAGCCTATCAGGTCGACTGCGCCATCTTGCTCTGTCTGGCAGGCGGCTGGCCAGCATCGGCGCCTTGTGCCCATGCAAGGGCGGTCTTCATCCGCAGGATCACGCCCTGGCCGATCGAGCCGCCCTTGCAGATCTGGCGCTGCCCGATGGGGGCGTCGTTCAGCGCCCCTGCCGTGGAGTCGCCAATGGAACGGTTGTACGACATCGCCTTCCGGGATGCGCCTCAGGTCAGCGTGCCGCAAGATCCCTTGCCCTTGGTTCAGGTCCAGTCTGACGAGCGAGCCGACATCGACATTTCGGGTGATGCTTTCGACTTCGTTCGCAGCATCCGCGTCTTTCACATCCAGTTCAGCCAGCGCCAAAATCGAGATGGCGATTGCATCCGATCCGACGGCACACGTCTTGGTTCCTACGGCACGCAAGGTGATTACCACTGGCGAGGTTCGAGCGTAGCCGCCGTGCCTACAGCATCTGACCTTCCTCGCCCAAGCGGCTGCGGACAGGTCAACTACCGCTCGGTCTTCGTCGATTGGCGGGATCATGAGGGGAACTACGGCTTCGAAGAGGTCCGCTACTGAACCTGTGCGGGCCTCCATCTGGCGGGCCCGCTTCCAATACATTGTGCACCGGAGACCGTGCACTGAACCCAAAAAGGGAAACGACGCCAGACCGTAAAGCCTGACGCCGCGCTAGAAGAACCCGTGAACAAGGATCTTCTAGCGCACCGTCCGAACCTCTGCAACCGGCAAAGTTGTTTTGCTGGCAAGAATGTTGTTTGCTCTCGGCATGGGGTCGTCTCTCATAGGAGACACCGACCATGGAACCCACGACCGGCCTGATCCTCCGAAGGATCACCCAGACAGACTTATCCGTTTCCGCCCACAAGCTGGCAACCGTCATCCTCGACGCCATCGCGTGGAAGGAGGGCTACAACGGGCTGCCGCGAGGGACGGCCGCTTTCACCCTCGCTGATCTTGCGTCCAAGATGGGCATCTCCCGTCAGTACCTGACAGAACTGCTGGCTGAACTCGAGGCATCCGAGCTGGAGCTGAGGCGAGAGAAGCCAAACGGCAAGTTCGCCCCATGGCTCTTCCGCTTCACGGCCTTTGATGCAGAGGGTGAACATCAGGATGTTGAGTCAGGCACAGGCGACACATCACTATCTAGAAAAGAAGATAACAAAAATGTATTCTCAGGACAGATCACCATCGGCGCCGAATCGAACGTCTTCCAGACCTGTTGGGCGGAGCTGATCAAGGCGGCAAAGAAGGCCCTGCCCTGCTGGAACGTCGACACCCAGGTAATCTGGGACCGTTTCCTAGCCTTCAACCGATCGCGAGGGAACGACAAGGTTCCGGCCGGCTTCCTCCTAGGCTTCATGCGCAGATGGCGAACATCACCAGGCACGGTAAGCCGACCGGAGACAGCGGCCACGCCGGAGAGAGCGCCCAATCCATGGGCGCGCGATCTACACAATCAGATAAAGGCTGCGCCAAGTGGCAACAGGCAGTTTCACGCTTCAGACCTGTGCCGGCTCATCGGCCAAGCGGCTTACGAGGCTCGGATTCTCGACGTAATCCGGCAATTCGGTTGCCCAAGATTCACGGCAACGCTCGCTGTGCACGGGCGTGCCGTGACGGCAGGCGAGATCGCGCGATGACGGTAGAGGGGCCATTTCTGCTGACGCCACACGGTGCTCGATCAAGACGATACTGCGTTCAACGGCGATCGGCGAATTCCTCCAAATCGGCCACGCTTGCGACCAGCCCTTGAGCGTCAGGATCGACCAGTACTCGTGTCGCGTTGCCCTTAACGACGAGTCAGGACGCTTTGGCTGCTCTTTTGCACCCAGAATCTTACCCAAAAATACGTGACGACTAAGCTAAACATATCCCGTTATTGGGTTTCTCTTACCCAGCTTGCTGGAGCGCTGTTCCACACTTATGAGCAAACATCCGTGAAGACCCGCTACCGGGTGCCGGCCAAGAACCGCGCCCAGCTCTTCCCGCTGTTCGCGCTCGGCAACCTGTTTCTGGTCCGAAGGCGGTGAGAACGAGTCCGTCTGCGATCTGCTAAACCGACGATATGGCGGCCAAGAAACCGCAAAATGGACCGCCAACGATCCAACCCACAGGCACAGAAGCGATCGAGCCGCCATCTCCGCGAAGCCGAATGCGTAGATCAGACGTTCCTTGAGCATGCCGACCCTAAATGACTGGCTCCCTCCCCAGATCACCTGCTTTGGGGTGAAAGGAGAACAGACTGCTGCCTATAGTGTTGCCGTATGGTCAGATTTAGCATATATTGTATCTTCTTGCGCGTTAGGTTGAGGGAGGCAATCGGACGAGCACCATAACGGAGGGCTTTCCGATGCCACTGGACGATACCTCGCCGCAACTCGACGCCCTGCTGCTCGGCACCGTTCTCGAGATGGAGCTGAGTGATCGAGACCACCAGGTCGCATCGAAACGATACAAATTGATCCCGGATCATCTCCAGCGCCCGACCAGTCCGATCCGTCAGTTTATGGAGAACGCGCTCGTCTACCCGCAGGGATCGCGCGCCATCGGAGCCACCATCGTTCATGGCGCCGACGACGACAGGTTTGATCTGGATGCCGTTCTCGAGTTCCGGACGCCGATCGGATGGACTCCGCGACGGGTGCTGGACGAGCTTCATGTCGCCTTTGCAGGGTTCCCCGACGTGAAGAAGATCGAGCGGTGCACACGGTGTATTCAACTCCAGTTCGCGTTCATGCATCTCGACGTCACGCCGATGGACCCGGATCGTGAACCTCGACCGGAGAGGGTTGGTGAAATCTACCACAGCCCGGATGACCGGTTTGATCGCCGGTTCCGTGTGAACCCCTACGGCTTTGCGCAGCATTTCAGATCGCGTATCACGATGCCGACCCGGGGCTTTCAAGACAGTGTCCGCGATTTGCGTGCGAGGATGCAGATCAAGGATCGCCTGGTGGTCGGAAACGTCATGGCCGATGCTGATATCGACGATCTTCCCGAACCGATCGATCCGATCCGGGACGCTCCGCAGGTCATCGCCCTCAAGCTCATGAAGCGATACCTCAACCTCCGTTATGCCAAACGGGACGAAAAGCGCCCCGTTTCGATCTATCTCTCCAAGATCGCCGCAGAGGTCCCCCTCTCCCCATTCGGAATCTGTGCACAACTCGAGACCTACGCCGCGGAGCTTGACCGGCGTATGACGCGGGCGCTGGAAAGCGGACGCCGACCGGAAGAGCGAAATCCTGCCCTGTGGGAAGAGAACTTCAACGACCGGTGGCCGGCACATGATCGGGAAATGACGCTTTTCCGGTCAGATCTGCGGCACCTTATCACGGAGCTCCAGCGCGCACGCTCCTCTAGCCTCGTGGATATCCGCAAGATCTTCGACGACCTTTTCGGCGAACGCGTCAGCGAGAAGACGGTGCGCGCGTATATCGACGGCCTATCCTCGACCGCCGCAGCCTCTCACTACGAGCACAATAAAGGGTTCGTCGCAAACCCAGCCTTTGTTGCGGCGGCGCCTCAAAGGGCTTCGCAAGTCTCGAGGGCGGCCCCTCACCATTTCCACCCCGGCATTCGTGGCGAATGAAGGCGAAGCCCAAGAAGCCTCGTTCGGTTCAGGTGCAGCTCAAGCGCATGGAGCACCGCTGGCCCGATCTTGTCCCGAAGCTCATCAGTGGGAACAGGCACATCGCCTGGATCGGGCCGCTTCGCGGCTTTCAGATGAAGTACAAGGTCGCTGTGATCTGGGAGTGGCAGAACCCGCGCTCCACCCCTCTGGTCCACGTCCTGGACCCGCCGATCATCCCACGACCTGGCACCGATTTCATCGATCTGCCGCACCTCAACTACGACCATCAGGCACCGGAGGATTCCGCCCTCTGCCTGTTCGACCCCGACGCGGGTGAATGGGACAGCACGATGTTGATCGCTGACCGGATCGTCCCCTGGGCGTCCGAGTGGCTGCACTACTACGAGGTCTGGCATCTCGATGGTGTCTGGCGCGGCTCGAACGCGCCCGGACCGATCTCTGTGGGCGAAATTCTCAGACAGCGGCAGGAGAACGCAGATGGCACGGGGGTCTAGTCCGGGGCAGAAGGAGAGAATTCTCGTCTGGGGGCGAGCGGCCGGTCGCTGCCAGTATCATGGGTGTGGAAAGCGCCTCGACGGTGATCTGGTGACGGGAGACCTGTCGAAGAACAACGCTTACCTGGCGCACATCATCGCCTCCGATCCGGGGGGCGTGCGCGGTGATCCGGTGCTGTCGCACCAGCTTTCGAATGATCCGGAAAACCTGATGTTGATGTGCGACCCCCATCACCGCGAGATCGACGATCCGGCCAAGATCGCTCGATATACCGTGAACGTCCTGCGGGAGATGAAACGGGCACATGAGGAACGTGTCGAGCGGCTCCTTGCGAACCCCAATGCGATACCGGCGCATGTCCTTCGGATCGTGGCGGCCATCGGAGAAAACGAGACGGCGATCCCGGTCCGGGACTGCATCGAGGCCATGACGCCGGATTTCACCCTCGCGGATCGACGACCGATCGATATCAAGGTGCGCGACATCGCCCAGAAGGACAGCGATCCACACTATTACCCCATCGTCATCGACGCCCTCCGGGCGAAGTTTCAGCGGGAGATCAAGGGAAGGTTCGCGGACGGAGAACTCGAACACCTTGCGGTGTTCGGCTTCGCGCCCATACCCATTCTCATGGAGCTCGGAGTCCTCTTGTCTGATCTGTCGGCGGTTTCGGTCTATGGGAGACATCGAGAGCCAAAACCTGGATGGGCCTGGCCGGATGATCGCGAGCCTCTTGAGTTCAAATGTGTTCCCGGGGCACTAGGCCCTAAGAAAGTTGCCCTAAAACTCTCCGTGACAGCAGGGATTAATGATGAGCGCATCGCCTGCGCACTACCTGAAGAACCGGTTTCCATCTGGGAGATCCGGAGCAGTCGACTAGGCGCGAGCGAGCTTCGAAACAAAGATGATCTCTCACGGTTCCGCGAACTGGTCGGCAAAACCTTTGATTCTATCAAGGATCAGCACGGGATGGATGTGGAGCTGTCGGTTTTTCCGGCCCTCCCTGTCCCATGTGCGATTGAATTTGGTCGTACGTGGCAGCCCAAAGCCCACCCCCCGTTCCTAATTTACGATCAGGTGCCGGATCGGGGGTTTGTGCTGCGTCACAGCGTCGTGCGAAATCCGGCATACCCACACAGAGATTTCGATGGCTGACCATCAGTATTCCTCTGCGCCACTGTGATTTCCTAGATTACACGTGCGCACCACATGCGGAACCGTCCTTGCCCGGTCACCTCTCGGATCAGACCTCGCGCCTGCATCCAGGCAAGGTTGCGTTGGACGGCCGCTCGACTGGCGCCTGTGATCGCCTCGGCCATTGGGGCGGAGACTAGAGGCCATTCGGTCAGCACGGCGCGCAAGGCTGGGGGTGTTCTGCCCGAGAGCGTGGACATCTCGTTTTCGGCCCGCGCTGACCAGGCCTCGATGTCGTCGAGGTGCCGCATCGCGGTCCGCCTTGCCGTCTCAATCCCGTCGAGCCAGCGCGCCAGACGTTCGGCGGCTGTGCCACCGGCGCGCAGCCCGCCTGCCCCACCCATGGCGAGAGGGGCAAACATTGCTCCCCTGCCCTCGCTGGTCGCAATCCGCGCGGCCGTGACCGCAGCTTCGATTCGGTCTCCGTGCTGTCCGAGACCCGCCAAGCTCCAAACGTGAAAGCCCATGCAGGCACGGCTGATAGGGTGCAGATCGGCAGCTTGCGCCATCAGGTCCAGCCAGCCGCCGGCGCGATCCGCGAAGGGCTCCACCTCATCCGCCAAGTTCTCGGGGTCACGGCGATCCACAAAAGCGGCCAAGTCCACCTCCGGCCCTGGCCCTCCCGTCAGACGCCGCACCGCCCATCCGACCCGTGCCAGAGCGGCAGTGTCGTCATGAATTCCAGACAGGCGCAGGGCGATCCAAAGCGCCAGTCGATCTGGCCCGATGCGGTCGCCTACGAACCAGCTTAGGTCGGCCGCTTCGATTAGGGCGAGCCTGTGGCGCCAGCTCTCAGGCCCCCTCAGCAACCGCTCGTCCAGCCCACCAAGCCGCCCTGCGACACGGGCGAGCCGCGCGGCATTGTCCGCCTCGGCTTTGCGCCAGTCGTCAAGGATTGCAGTCTCGCGGGGTTCGGCCCTAGGGCCGGGCGGCAGGTCGTCGGGCTCGTCTTCGATCGGACCGGGCAGGAACCACAGATCGTCTTCGGATCTTTCCACGGCCTCTTCCACCCCGATCAGAGGGTCGTCAAAACTATCAAGATTAGAAAGTGCTTGAGGCTTCATATGAGCAAAATACGTATCTTATGCACTTTACCCAAGGGTTTTCTCGGGGTGCGTCTGCACTTCTTATACAGCACGCGCGCGCGACTGCCTGCGAGTTCTCTCTGATTGCGCTCAGCCTGAGGAAACCAAGGGTATTTTGCTGACCTCGGCCGTTGAGAGCGCCCTTGCTTTCGTTTACAAACGGTAGATTGCGGGCGATACATATTGAACGAGAAAAGTAATTATATTCATTATGTTAAGGGAGAAGGAGAATGACAAATTAGTGCATCGCTGCGCCTGTTGCACGGTGGACTAACGTGCACTTAACAGGTTCACCCTGAACAGTCTCCATGTCATTGATTTTGCGTTGAAACAGGACAGTTTTTCTCGCCTCTGACTGCAGGATTTTGTATGTTTTCGGCCGAGGCTGTGTGGAAACTCACCTGAGGCAGCGGCTCAGCGGAACGATATTCTCGCAACGCGGCACCACGACGACGCTGTTCTTGCTCACGGTGCCGGGGGCGCAGTGCGCGGGAAGTCGTTCCTCACAAATTCCCG
>JBJTSJ010000387.1:0-3885 GCA_046076605.1 Tabrizicola sp. | reverse complement strand
GTCGGCCAGTCCGACAGGGAGCAAAAAACAGACACAAGAAGGGCCGGTTCTCCCGGCCCTTTTTCAATTCCTGGCGACCCACGGGCAGAACCGCGCCGGGCCGTGTTTTTCGCACCTGACTTGCCCCGGACAGCATGCTAGAGACCGCC
Organism: Tabrizicola sp.; assembly: GCA_046076605.1. Classification (GTDB taxonomy): domain Bacteria; phylum Pseudomonadota; class Alphaproteobacteria; order Rhodobacterales; family Rhodobacteraceae; genus Tabrizicola. The sequence goes on along the minus strand of JBJTSJ010000387.1, from coordinate 3,736 downwards.
CGGACAATCGACCGACCAAAGGAACTGTCGAAGATGGCAAAGACCACGAGCACCGCACTTGCACTCCTGCTTGCTCTGGCGGCAGCCCCACTTGCTGCCCAGACGACCGAAACCCCCGCCGAAGGAACCGAAGCGGTCCCCGCCGATGCGGCCACCAGCGAAAACCTGGCATTAGGTCAGGAAGTCGGCGCGCAAGATGGCCCGGGCAGCAACTACACGGCGGCCACGTTCGAGGCCTGGGAACAGCGCTGCGTCAAGACAGAATCCGGGATCGACCCCTGCCAGCTGTACGTCCTTCTGAAGGACAAGGAAGGCAACTCGGTCGCCGAATTCACCATGTTCAACCTGCCCAAAGGCTCGGAAGGTCCGGCTGTTGCCGGGGCCACCTTCATTGCGCCCCTTGAAACCCTGCTGACTGCCGGGATGCTGCTGCAGATCGACACGGCAAAGCCCAAGGCCTATCCGTTCACCTTCTGCACCCAGATCGGCTGCGTGGCGCGGATCGGCTTTACCGCCGAGGAAATCGCCCAGATGAAGAAGGGCGCGAATGCGCTGATCACCATCGTTCCCTTCGTTGCGCAGGACAGCAAGGTTGAACTCACCATCTCGCTGAAGGGCTTTACCGCCGGCTACGATGCCGTTGTGGCGGCGAACGATGCGGCGGACGCGGCCGCAGCAGCGGCAGCCCCTGCCGAAGGCGCACCGGCCGAACCCGAGAAAAGCGAATAACCCGTCTGGACGGGATCGACATGCGGGGCCGGCCTTCGGGTCGGCCCCTTCCGTTTCAAGCCTTGCGGAAGGTCAGGACCGCGTTCAGCCCGCCAAAGGCAAAGGCGTTCGACATTGCGGCCCCGACCCGCGCCACTCGCGCGCCTTCGGGGATCACATCCAGCGGGCAGTCCGGATCGGGTGCCTCAAACCCCAGCGTCGGCGGCAACAGGCCCTCGGTCAGCGCCTGGATGCAGGCCAGCGCCTCCAGCGCGCCCGTCGCGCCGATCGCATGGCCGTGCATCGCCTTGGTTGACGATACGGGCGGCGGGTTTGCGCCAAAGACCTGCAATATCGCCGCACTTTCCGCCCGGTCATTGGCCAGCGTTCCGGTGCCATGTGCGTTGACATAGCCCACATCCGCCGCCGCCAGTCCCGCATCAGCCAGCGCCGCCCGCATCGCCCGTGCAGCCCCGTCGCCACTCGGGGCCACGATGTCGCCCGCATCCGCCGTCATGCCGAACCCTGCCACCTCCGCCAGCACGCGCGCGCCCCGCGCCCGAGCGTGGTCTTCGGCCTCGAAGACCAGCACCCCCGCCCCGTCGCCGATGACCATGCCCTTCCGCCCCAGGCTGAACGGCCGGCAGGCATCGGGCGCCAGCACGCGCAACCCCTCCCAGGCCTTGACCCCGCCAAAGCACAACATCGCCTCTGCCCCGCCGGTCAGAATCACATCCGCCGCCCCGGCCCGGATCTGCTGGAACGCCAGCCCCATCGCGTGGTTCGCACTGGAACAGGCCGAGGATACCGCCAGAACCGGCCCCGCCAGCCCATGCCGGATCGACAGGTGCGAGGCTGGCGCATTGTGCATCAGCCGTGGCACCACCAGCGGAGACACCCGATTCCGCCCTTCGGCAAACACCGCGCGATAGCTGTCCTCCCAGGTCTGGATGCCCCCTGCCGCCGTCCCCAGGATCACTCCACCGCGCGCGCCGATCCCGTCCGGCAGCCCGGCCATCGCCGCCGCTTCGGCCCCCGCGGCCAGCGCATACTGCGTCACCCGGTCGAACAGCGGCAGGTCCTTCGCGCTGAATCGCGCCTCGGGCTGCCAGTCGCGGACCTCGGCCCCGATGCGGATCGTCAGACGGTCGGCATCCCGAAAACCCAAAGGCCCGATCCCGCAGCGCCCTTCCCGGAACGCCGCAAAGGTCCCCGGCACATCCTGCGCCAGCGCGTTCACCGTGCCGATTCCGGTGACGACGACGCGTCTCATCCGGGCTTCCGGGCGATCAGCTCCTCAACCCCGCGCACGATGCTGTCGACCGAGGTGAAATCGAAATCCGGCCGATCGGGTTCGTTGGCGTTGAACGGGACCGCGATGTCGAACCGTTCCTCCATCGCGAAGATCGCCTCGGCCTTGCCCAAACTGTCCAGCCCCAGCGCATCGATGTCGGCATTTGGCGCGATGTCGGCGGGCGGCAAAAGCAGCTGCCGGGCCAGAATCGCGATCACCTCTGCCTCGATCTCTGCCTTGGGCTTGGCGGCGGCGACTTTCGGGGCGACGGGCGGCGGAATGTACAGGCCTTTCGGCATCTCTCCGCTCGCGGTCAGAACGATCACCTTCTCGCCACCCTTGATGCGGCCATAAAGGTCGATGACGTCCTGGTTGATCATCCGGATGCAGCCCGACGAAGCATTGCGGCCAATCGACTGCCATTCCGGCGTGCCGTGGATGCGGTAGCCATAGTCGCGGCCGCCCGAGGTCAGGTAGATCGCACGGGCACCCAGCGGGTTGGTCGGGCCGCCGGGCTGGCCAACCTCGTCGAATTTGGCGAGTTCCGGGCGGCGGGCGATCATTTCCTTCGGCGGGATCCAGGTGGGCCAGGGCTTTTTCTCGGCCACGACCGCCTCGCCCGACCATTCGAACCCGGCCTTGCCCACCGCGATGCCATAGCGGATCGCCTTGTTCTTGCCGACGACGTAGTACAGCAGTTTGGTCTTCGGGTTGATGATGATCGTGCCGGGGGCCTGGTCGGTCTCGTAGGCGACGACCTGGCGGCGGTGGCTTTCCGGGATCTGGTCCAGCGGCAGGGCCGGGATCTCGATGCCCGCATCCATCGTGGCGACATAGACATTCTCGCCGGATTTCGGCAGCGGCTGGGTGGCCGCTGTTGGGCCCGCAGCCGGATCGACGCAAGCGGCAAGGACTGCAACCGCGAGGATCGCCGGTGTCAGGGCAACGTGACGCAGAAAACGACGCGAAGTATCAAGCATGAACCGATCCATATGCAATGGCCCTGCCAACATCATGTCGCAGGTCCGCTTGGCGGCACGCTAGACGAGCGCTTTTGACAGGTCAAACCTTGCGGGCTTTTGAATGCGATCACGGCCTTGTGAAACCTGCGGATTTCTTCCGCATAGTTGCCAAGCCGCCGCAGGTTTGGGCTGCGGCGGCTGGCAGCGAATGGCCTAAAGCGTGGTGCGCAGCGACCAAAGCTCGGGGAAAAGTTCCACATCCAGCATCCGGCGCAGGTAGGCGACGCCCGAGGTGCCCCCGGTGCCGCGCTTAATCCCGATCACACGCGCCACGGTTGTCAGGTGGTTGAAGCGCCAGCGGCGGAAGTAGTCCTCGAAGTCCACCAGCTTCTCGGCCAGTTCGTAAGCCTGCCAATGTGTGCCCGGGTCGCGGTAGACCGTTGCCCAGACCGCCTCGACGTCCGGGTGATGGGTCCAGGGCTGGCGCAGGTCGCGGGTCAGGATATCGGGAGGGACGGGATGACCGGCGCGGGCCAGGAACCGCAGCGCCTCGTCATAGAGGGGCGGTCGGGCCAGTTCGGCCTCCAGCCTTGCGGTCAGATCGGGGCGGTGGGCGTGGGGTTTCAGCATCGCCAGGTTGCGGTTGCCGACGGAATATTCGATCAGCCGGTACTGCCAGGACTGGAAGCCCGAGGACCGGCCGAGCGTTTCGCGAAAGGACGTGTAGTCCGAGGGCGTCATGGTGCGCAGGACGTCCCAGGCAGAGTTCAGC
>JBJTSJ010000386.1:0-2712 GCA_046076605.1 Tabrizicola sp. | reverse complement strand
CGGATGTCGGGACGAATCTTTGCGTCCTGTGGCGACCTTGCGGGAGGCAGAGCGATGGATGACAGGAACCCCTGGCGCTTTGGCCCGACGCGGGGCGAGCTGTGGTTCTGGCTTTGGATCAGTGCAGGCGGTTTCGCGCTGATGGGCGTGGCGCTGGCCCTGCGCGGCATCCCCGAAGGCCCGGCGATTGCCGAGGTCGTGGGGCTGGCCACGGTGGTCTTCGGCTATCTGGGGGGACGGTCGGTCAAGCGGCTGATCCGACGGGAGCATCCCTGAGCGGCGCTCTTCGCTCCCCTCCGGTCGCTCATCGCTGGGGCTGCGTCCGGAAGGGTGCCGCCAGCTTGACCCGCCCCTGCGGGGTAAGAAGCGCGGCCTCGCGCCCTTCGATCACCACGGCAGAGAGGGGGCCGCCGTAGGCCGCTCCGCTGTCGAGGTTCAGCCGGTTGCCGTAGTGGGTGGCAGCGTCGATGGCGGTGTGGCCATGGACGATCAGCGGGCCGTGGGGGGTGCCTTCCGACAGGAAGGGCTCGCGGATCCAGACGAGGTCGGTCTCGGTCTGGTCCTCCAGGGCCACGCCGGGGCGGATGCCCGCGTGGACAAAGGCGCAGTCGCCGGCCAGGTGCAGGACGGGGCGGGAGGCCAGGAAGTCGATGTGCGCCTGGGGGACGGCGGCTCGGGCCTCGGCATGGACCTTGGCGACGGGGCGGTCACCGGCGTTCTCGACGCCGTAGGAGCGGAGCGTATCCGGCCCACCAAGCTTTGGGTGGAGCCAGCCGAGGTCAGCGCGCAGACCCGGTTCGGGCTCATGCGGGTTGCGCAAAAAGCGCCAGAACATCCGGTCATGGTTGCCTTTGAGCACGACCCAGTCCTGGCCCTGGGCGATACCCTGGATCAGGACGTCGAGCACCCCCCGGCTGTCCGGGCCGCGGTCAACGAGGTCACCCAGGTGGATCGTCTGGCCCTTGCCATGCCGTGCCATGTCGGCGGCGATCAGGTCATGCGCGGCGTGCAGAAGGCCGATGTGCCCGTGGATGTCGCCGATGGCGTAGAGGTGCATGCGTCGGTTCCTGTGGCTGCCCCCGGGGACGCTGCCCCCGGACCCCCGGAGTATTTTGAACATGGGCAAGCTGCAAGGCCGGTCAGGCTTGCGGGTCGGGGAGCATCCGGTAGCTGTCGAAACCGATGTCGTCGGACCAGCGCCACAGGGCGAGGAAGCCGTCGGGGCCTGCGCGCATGGCGTGGGGGAGATTTGGGGGGTGGTGGATCGGGTCGGCGATTGTGGTCGGGAAGCTTTGGTCTCCGGCCTGCCAGAGGGCGCTGCCTGCGATGATCGTGTAGGTTTCGGCGGCGTTGTGGGTGTGCAGGGGGTAGTAGGCGTTGGGGGCCTGGTAGAAGAGGCCGAAAAGGAGGGTTTGCGAGGGGATCGGCGCGCCGGGGCCGAGAAGGGTGACGACGGATTTGATCGCGCGGAGCTGGTCGGGTTGTTGCGCGGCGATGGGGCTGTCTTGCCAGGGGAGCCATCGGTGGGCGTCTTGGATCAGCTTGGCGACGGGGTGGCTGGGGCGGCTTGCCGTATGGAGGATGCCGTCGGCGAGGGCGGAGGGGGTTTGCTCCGGGAAGTCGGTGGTCGCAGCGGCGCGCAGGGCCTCGGCGGTGGATTGCGCTTCGGGGCGGGGCTCATGTGCCGTGAGGTCGGCGAGGGCCTGAAGGAGGTCGGGAAGGAGCATGGGGGCCTCGGCCAGGCGGGGTGCCCGGCCGAGGCAGGATTTCTCAGGCCACGTCGAACTGCAAGGCTTTCACCTGCTGGAACATGCCGGTGCCTTCCAGCGTCTCGATGACCTTGGGGTCGATCTGCTGGTCGAGGTAGAGGATCGCGATGGCGTCCTGCCCCACGCCCGACCGGCCCAGGGTGAAGTTCGCAATGTTCACGTTGTTCTTGCCCATGGTCATGCCGAGAAGACCAATGATGCCGGGGACGTCCTCGTTGGTGGTGTACAGCATGTGCTGGCCGATCTCGGCGTCGATGTTGATGCCCTTGATCTGGATGAAGCGCGGCTTGCCATCCGAGAAGCAGGTCCCGGCGACGGAGCGTTCGCGCTTGTCGGTGACCATCGTCACCTTGATATAGGCGTCGAAGACCCCGGTCTTCTCCTGCCGGGTGGTCGAGATCTGGATGCCCTTGTCCTTGGCCACGACGGGGGCCGAGACGAGGTTGACGTCGGGGTTGTGCGCCTTGAGGACGCCCGCGATCACCGCCTGGTTCAGCGCGGCGAGGTTCATGTTGGCGACGGTGCCGTCGTAGAGGATGTTGATCGCCTTGATGGGCTCGTCGGTCATCTGGCCGATGAAGGCACCCAGATGGCTTGCAAGCTTGATCCAGGGGCCCATCACGGCGGCCTCTTCGGCGGTCACGTTCGGCATGTTCAGGGCGTTCTGCACGGCGCCCGTGAGAAGGTAGTCCGACATCTGCTCGGCGACCTGCAGGGCGACGTTTTCCTGCGCTTCGGTGGTGGAGGCGCCGAGGTGCGGGGTGCAGACGACGTTCGGGTGGTTGAAGAGGGGGTTCTCGGTGGCGGGTTCGGTTTCGAAGACGTCGAGGGCCGCCCCGGCGACATGGCCGCTGTCGAGCGCGTCCTTCAGCGCGGCCTCGTCAACCAGCCCGCCACGGGCGCAGTTGATGATGCGGACGCCCTTCTTCGTCTTGGCGAGGTT
>JBJTSJ010000385.1:0-12043 GCA_046076605.1 Tabrizicola sp. | reverse complement strand
GGTGGCGTCGGGCCTCCGGCAGAACGGCCGGTGGCCTGTCGGATCGCCGCATCGAACTTTGCCGCGACCTTTCGGAAGCCTGCCGGGTTCGGATGCAGTTCATCATGCCAGTCGGGATCCTTCACCGTGCCGCGGTTGTCGAGGAAAGTCACATGCGGATAGCGGTCGGCCAGCCGTTTCATCGCAAGGGCAAAGCGGTTGATCATCTCGGCGACAATCTCGCGCTGGACCTTCTTGTCGGTGATGCCAAGGGCTTTCATCGGCTTGCCCAGCCACTTGCCCGTGGTCGGGATCGCCAGGTCATAGCCGTGACAGATGATGCCGACGCCAGGTGTTTCCCGGGCGACACGGCGGAAGATCTGGTCGAACTGCCGGATGGCATCGTCGATCAGCGCCGTGAACGAGGACTTGATGTGCTGTGCTGGAGTGAGGGCCGGGTCGAAGGGACGCAGGTGTTTTTGCAGATCGCCACCGCCAAGCGCATCGTTGCCCCCGGCCGAAAGCAGGAGAAGCCTGGCCTTTAGCCGCTTGACCTCGTCAATGTATTCGTCTTGTGCCAGCATCTGTTGCAGCGTGTCGCCAGCCGCGGCCAGGTGCGAGATGGCCCAGGTGTCGTTCAGGGCGCCAATCACGTCGAGCCTTGGAAAGGTGAACCAGCTGTCACCTTCGGCCACCAGGATCGGTCCCTTGTAGCCCCCCAGAAGCATCAGCTCGAACTGGCCGCGACGCAGAAGGCGCACCATCGCGTTGAAACCGGGCAGGGCAAGGGCGGCCCGCTGGCGTTCTTCGTCGGTAACGCCCAGGTCCACCTTGTCCGGGTTGTAGGTGATGGTCAGCCGGAACGGCGCGTCCTCATCTTCGGACACGATGAAGTAATCGGCGAAGTCTTCGACCTTGGCGCCCGGGGTGTAGAGTTTCTTCAGCAGGTCTTCGGCCTTGATCTTCTGGGACATGGAAAAATTCCTTCACATTGAAAAAGCGGGGGTGGCCCCGGGGGTATCAGCGGATCTTCAGCGCATTGGCGCGCACTTCCTTGTGCAAGAGGACGGCGGTCGAGCTTAGGTCGCCGCTGGGCCTTTCCGGCGCACGCAACCAATCGAACTTCGGTGCACCACGCAGCTTGCCCGCAAAGTCGTGCGACCCGACCAACTGCAGCGGTCCGCTGGCTTCGGTCGGTCGATCCTCGAACGCGCGGGCGACGAGGTCGGTCCATGACCGGCTATAAGCACCAACGCACAGGCGGTCATCGAATTGACCGTCAGGCCGAAAGATCAGTGCGCGACCGACACCCCATGCTTCGAGCAAGGGCCCGATCTTGGCATTGAAGGCAGCGGGGGCGATCAGGGGGGCAACCAGGGTGACCGACTCGAGAGCGTCGATCAAGGCTGCACGAAGCGGCCCTTTGGCAAATGGCCCGGCAAGAAGCGCCTCCAAGAGAAGTACGCCCGCGCCTTCGGTTTGCAAATGCAGCCGTTTGCCGGTTGCCTTACAGAGCTCAATCAGCGCGCGCAGGGCCAGAGTGGCATGGCCATTGGTTTCCGCCGCCACCTTCGCCTGTCGTCGCACGTCGCGCCAAAGCGCGCGCCCAACCGGGCGGGTCATCCGTTCGATGCGTTCGTCCGCGTCATCCTTGTTGCCAGCGGAAATGGCAGCCGCATTGTCGAAAAGCGGCCTCAACGCCTCGGCCGCGCCGCTGATCAGCCCGTTGGCCCAGATCAGGGAGATGCCATGAATGCCATTTGCCTTGTCTTCGGCAATTTCGGCAGCGACGCGGCGCATCACTTCGTCGGGCCGGCGGGTGTCGCCATGCAGGGTCAGGCGGATATGGCGCAGACTGTCCTTTTCAGCGGAGGAAAGATGGGTAAGCGTCGTTGCAAAACTGCGCGGAGAACTGGGATAGGCGCCGCTGGTCACGTGCTTGCCGTCATCGAGGTGGAGATAGTGGCCCAGCACCTCGATGCGGCGCACCGAGGGAGCCCCAAGCGCAGGCTGGTCGGCACCGAACATCGCGGCACCTTGCGGTCCAAGTGCGAAGCGGAAGGCGTCGGGGGTCGGGGCGGCAAGGCGCAAGACCCAGGCGTCAAGGACATGCGCCGCCCAATCCTCGTAGGGCCAAAGCGCAATGCCGGGCAGCGGCGGACCCTTGGCATAGCGATAGCGCCCCCAGTCCGGACCCCAGGAATTGAGGACGAGGAAGCCGCGTTCCTCGTAGCCGACCACGACAAAGGCATGGCCATACCTTCCGCCCTTTGCCGGGCCGATGACGCCCTTGGCCGGCCTGGACCAGCCGCCGTGCACTTCGGCCGAGACATACAGGGCCCCGGCCTCGACCAGAGCGGCGTGCATGTCATTGATGAACGACCGCACCCGATAGTAGGCACCAAGGGTAAGCCCCCGCGCTTCACGCGAGACCGCGATCGACGTGCTGTCGAAAAGGGGACCCTTCGCCGCAAGAGGCCGACCGGTCCAGGTCGCCTCGCTGCAGACTCCGGCGTTGTAGAACCCCTTAAGCCCGGAGCGAAGGCTGAAGACATCCTCCAACCGCCGACCCGCCTGGCTGCTCTCGATTTCCAGCGCCATGGTGTAAAGCATCGCGGCACTTACCGGCCGCAGGTTCGCCCGTGCCCCATCCACATCCTTGCGCAGGCGATAGGTCTCGATCCGCTGGATATCGATCAGTGCGGCAAGCGCTTCGCCAACGCAGCTTGGCTTGTCATGTTGCTGCCGCACGGTGAACAGGCTGTGGAACGGCGCTTCGCTTGGGTCGAGCGTGGCGCACAGATACCGTCCCGGCAGAAGGCTGAGGGACGGGCGATAGATTAGGTCGCGCACGTCGACCGGGTCCCGGTCGATCCGCATGTCGGGCGCCTTGATGCGCGGTTTCGTTTTCCCGGGTTCCCTGCTCATGGCTTTGTCCAGTCGATGGACACGCCCCGGGTGTCGATACGGACGAAGTTCTGCAAGATGTATTTGCCGATGTCACCCTAAAAGCGTGCCTCTTCAGCACGCACGCTGGCCGCGATCCTGCGCCAGACCTCGGGCGTTCCGGACTGGGCGGTGAAATCCACCGCGTTGAACTGCATGTGCAGACTGTTCGTCTCGCCACCCACGCAGGTGTTGTAGGCGGGACTGCGGTAGCAGCTGGTGATCCGGATCGCGGCACCCAGGCGATCTCGGATCCGGTCAAGCATCTGTGCCGTATTGGCAATCCGGGGCCAAAGCGCGCGTGGCGGAAACGTGTTCAGCCCCTTGCACTTGCCGCTTTGGTGACTGGCCCCAAGTTCCAGGAACTCGTCGGGCTGGAAATGCTGCAGCCCCAGACTGGTGATGAAAGCCGTGAAGTCGCCGGCGTCCGGCCAAGTGGCCAGCGATCGGGCAAGGGCCGGGTGGTCGCCACGTCCGCGCAGGAAGCTTGCCGGGAACAGCGGTTTCGGGGGTGCGATGCGTTCGCCCCCCTCGCCACCGTCATTGCCGCGGGACTGCACCCGACCCTTGGAGGCGAGATCAAGGAACTGCAGGACCCGTGTCGGCGAGGCTGACCCCGCTACGCCCTCGATCGCATCCCCAAAGCGGTCGTCCTGGCCCGGGCGCCGTACCAGGGCCGAGAGATAGGTTTCAATCCCTGCCACTATCCCGGTTGCGATCGCAGACCGATAGGCCGGGGACTGCAGGCGCGCCTCTTCTTCGGCGCGATCAAGAAAGCTGACCTCGGCCAGACAGGCTGCGGTTTCGGGGTGGTGACGCGCCAGTCGAAGAACCCCAAGTGCCTGCGGCTTGATCCGCGTCGTGGGATTGAAGGTCGAATTGCGATCCTGGTGCCCGGTGACCTGCAGCAGCGCATCCTGCAGGCACAGGCTTAGCCGTGCGGACTGCGAGGTGTGGTTCAACTCGACCAGGGTTTCGGTGCCTTGCGCGTTGTGGCCTGTGGACCCGTTGAAGTGGATCGACACAAACACATCGGCCTTGAGCCGCTTTGCGACCGCCGCCCGATCGCGAAGACGCAGGTTCACGTCTGTCGTCCGTGTCGCCTCGACCCGATGCCCTTTGTCTTTCAGCTGCTGCAGGACCCGGAGGCCGACATCAAGCGTCAGGGTTTTTTCCAGGGTCCCGCCCGGGCCGACCGCGTTGTTCCAAGTTGAATCCCCCGGGATCGTCGCGGCACCGCCGTGCCCAGGGTCAATGACAATTCTTGCCATGGTTCACCCCCAAAGAATTGGTGCTTTAAATGCCGGTCAGGATACCCGCTATTGACGCTACGTCAAGAAAAAGGCCGTCTGCCTAGGGTCAGGACACCGATACTTCAGGTGTCTTCGCCCCGTCCAATTCCAGGATTCTGAATGTCGCCCGGTCGGCATGTCGCACCGATTCTGGATTGCGCCTGGCCCCGAACCAAGGGCCGAGATCGCCCTGATGTGTGTACTGCTTCCGGGACCGGTTCTTGATTGCGCACGCCAAACCGCGATCCTTCCCCGCGCATCGACTGTGGCGCAACATCGATCGAAAAGACGCCAAGGTTTGGACCTTAGACAAGGGTCCTGGTTTGCCTTGATGTTGGATTGGAGCACCGACGCTGGTGACCAGGGAACCCCGTGTCAGGCTAAGGTCTGCTTATGGCCAAAGCGGACACGCGACCAAGATGGGCGCGTGTCGGATTTCGAAAGCGGCATTCTGAAGCGGTCCAGGTTTCCCGAACGCGATCATGCTGCCGCTTCGACTGCGCCAGGTGCAAGACCAAGGATTGCACCTGGCGTCTGCCAGTCGGCCACGGGACGTTCGTAGCGGTCGCAGAGGTCGACCACGCGGCGCACAAGTGAGGCGTTGGAAGGGCGAGACGGTCGCAGTCGAGGCGGACGTAATCTTCCAGCCCAGTGCGGGCATGGCCGCCGGAGGAGACCGCCCGATCGTACAGGGTGATCTGGTTCTGGCCGATCCCCGCGGCGCACCAGGGCGCGTCGGGTCCGAACAGGCGGTGAACGGTCTTGATGTAGTAGTCGAAGACCTTTGTCCTGTCGGCGGGCGAGATCGACCTGTCCGTCGGCGCGGTCGCCGGGCTTTCCACCGTCACCGTCGCCATGGCCATCGCCGTGGCCGGGCCGGTGGGGGGCATTCTTGCAGGGCTTGCGACCGGGCTTGCGGTCGGCATGTTCAACGGCTGGCTGACGACGATGATCGGTATCCCCTCGTTCCTGACGACGCTCGCCATGATGGGGATCGCCAACGGCGTGGCGATGTGGATTTCGGACACCGCCGCCATCCCGATCCCGGTGCTGTTGTTCTGGATGGCCCTGATCGCGGGCATCGGACACATCGCGCTCCGCCGTTCAGGCTTTGGCCGCCGGGTACTGGCGACCGGCGGGAGCGAGACGGCGGCGCGCTACTCGGGCATCGACACGGCGTCGATCAAGTTCCGCGTACTGGTCCTGTCCTCCTGCGTCGCCGCGCTGGCCGGGATGCTGTACGCCAGACGTCTGCAATCGGGTCGCTTCCAGCTGGGCGAAGGCGACGAGCTTTCGGTGATCGCGGCAGCCGTCCTGGGGGGCACCAGCCTCTTCGGCGGCAAGGGCACCATGATCGGAACCATCGTCGGCGCGGTGATGATCTGGTTGATCAAAAACGGGCTGATCCTGATGGGGCTGGAGTTCAGCCAGCAACTCATCGCGCGGGGCGGGATCATCATCCTGGCCGTGGCGCTTAGCCAGAAGCGGGGCTGATCATGTACACCTTCATCGGTACTGTTACCGCCCGGCCCGAGACGCGGGAAGAACTGGCAAGTCTCCTTGCCGCGCAGGTGGCCCCCACCCGCGCCGAACCCGGCTGCACCAACTACGACTACCATGTCGATGCCTCGGACCCGTGCGTCTACGTCTTCTACGAGAACTGGACAGACCGTGCCGTGCTGGACGCGCATCTGGCGACGCCACATCTGCAACCGCTTTTTCCGCAGCTAGACCAACTGCTGGCCTGCCCGGTGGATATCCAACCGCTCACCATGGTTTCGGACCGGGCAGTGTGATCGCCCGTGCGATCGGGGCGGGCCGGTGAACCGATCCGTCCGCGCTGTGCGCCCCAGGCGGGCATCCAGTCATGGCGCTGAAACAGGGAACAGTCGGGGGCGGAGGCGGCGCCTGCATCGGTGTGTTCCGTGGATGGTGACACGGCCGGACTGGCGACCAGGGCTGGTCGCGAGGCGCAGTCGTCTGCTCTTGCTCGGGGCTGATGGCCGACCGGTGAGGTCACCCGCCCGATGCGCCGTGGGGGGGTAGCCCGGAATACCAGCCCGCATCCGTCTTGCCGTTCCGAAGCCCAGCTTGAGGCCCATCCCACGCCATGCGCCGGTGCCGCCGACATGATCGGCTCGCAGCAAGTCCCAATCGCCGGGACGTTCAGATACCCGCTCGATACTCCCGAAGCAAAACCGTCCGCTATGGCAGGCGATCGTACCGGCACAGCAACCGGATCGAGATCAGGTTAGGTTGGGGAAAGACTCGCCTATGTTCGGCATATGACAATCCGGACCGTACAAGGATCCTCATCGTGGGTCGCCACCCGCCACGACTGGTGCGTTTGGACCTTTGTCTGTCGACGCACTTGCCGCTGCCGTCATGTTCCGACTTTGCGGGTCAGTGGGGCTGGAGCCCAAAGACTCACTATGTCGATGGCAATGGTGGGCGACCCTGGAATCGAACCAGGCGTGGGTCGCCCCGGGGGAGTTACAGTCCCCTGCCGCACCTTGCAGCTCGTCGCCCGCCGGGGGGTCGTGTACCCAAGGGGGCAGGGGGCGTCAAGGGCGGATCTCGTGATCGGGCCCGACGATTTCGGCTTGCATCCTGCGGCTTGGCTGCCGCAAGGTCCCGACCTGAATTTCGGGGGTTTGCGGCATGGCGGCGGGCGGAAAGAAACCGGCCTGGGTGGTCGACAAAGAGCGCGGCGAGCGGCGGGAAGCGCGGGAAACCGTCTGGCTTTTCGGCTTGCACGCCGTGCGCGATGCATTGATGAACCCCCGGCGCGAAAAGCTGCGGCTGGTGGTGACGAAGAATGCGCTCGACAAGTTGGAGACGGCGGTAGCGGCCTCGGGCATGGTGCCAGAGGTGGTTGAACCGCGGAACTTCCGCGTGCCGATCGATGAGGGCTCGGTCCACCAGGGCGCCGCGGTCGAGGTCAAGGCGTTGAACTGGGGCAAGTTCACCGATGTTTGCGCCGCGGGCGAGGGGCTGCCGCTGGTCGTCCTGCTGGACCGGGTGACCGACCCGCACAACGTGGGCGCCATCCTGCGCTCGGCCGAGGTGTTCGGGGCCCGGGCGGTGATTGCGCCCAAGCATCATTCCGCACCGGAAACCGGGGCCCTGGCCAAGACCGCCAGCGGGGCGCTGGAGCGGCAGCCGTACCTGAAGGTCACCAACCTGGCCGAGGCAATGGAGGAGCTGAAGGACATGGGCTTCACCTTGATCGGGCTGGATGGCGAGGCCGGGGTCACTTTGTCCGAGGCGGTGGCGGGCGTGGGCGGGCGTCCCATCGGTCTGGTCCTGGGCGCAGAAGGCCCGGGACTGCGCGAAAAGACCCGCGAGACCTGCGATGTCCTGGCGCGGATTCCTTTCGCCGGGACCTTCGGCAGTCTGAACGTGTCTAATGCCGCAGCCGTCTCGCTGTACGCGGCGACCCGGACATGAGCGAAAATGCGTTCACGTCTCTGCGACAGGTCTTTAACCGCGCATTCAGCTTTCTAAATGACAGTAGAGAGGCACGGGACCGGAACCCCGTACTCTCTTCACTGTCCCTCGTTCCGCGACTTGGCGCCTGAGGTTATCCTTGGGCGCCTTTTTCTATCGGGAGTGACCATGACCACCGACGCCGAGATCCGCGACATCCTGACTACGGTGAAGGCCATCGCGCTGGTCGGCTGGTCACCGAAGCCCGACCGGCCAAGTCACCGGGTGGCCGACTATCTGAAGCGCAAGGGCTATCGGGTGATCCCGGTCAATCCGGGCCAGGCCGGTCAGCAGGCGCTGGGCGAGACGGTGGTGGCGACGCTGGCCGAGGCGGGGCCGGTCGACATGGTCGACATCTTCCGCCGCAGCGAAGAAGCCGGGGCCGTGGCGGATGAGGCGGTACGGCTGGGCGCGAAGGTCGTCTGGATGCAGCTGGGCGTGGTCGACGAGGCGGCGGCAAGCCGGGCGCGGGGGGCGGGGGTCAAGGTGGTGATGAACCGCTGCCCGGCGATCGAGATCCCGCGGCTGGGGCTGTAGGGACAAAATCCTTCGAAGGATTTTGCAAATCTCTTCGAAAAGATTTGCCGCCCGGCGCGGCTAGCGCCCCGCCTTTTCGGCGATGCCCGAGGTGCCTTCGCGGCGTTCAAGTTCGGCCAGCACGTCCTGCAGCGTCACGTCGCGTGCGGCGAGCATGACAAGGAGGTGGTAGAGGACGTCGGCTGCCTCGGCCGTCAGCCGGGCGCGGTCGCCCTTCACCGCCTCGATGATCGCCTCGACAGCCTCTTCCCCGAACTTCTCGGCGCATTTCTCCGGCCCCTTGGACAGAAGCTTTGCGGTCCAGGAGGTTTCCGGGTCGGCCCCCTTGCGGGCGGCGATGGTGGCGGCAAGGCGGTGAAGCGCGGTCATGACAGCCTCATGGGGATACCGGCAGCGGCCATGTAGGCCTTGGCCTGACCGATGGTGAAGGTGCCGAAGTGGAAGATCGAGGCGGCGAGGACGGCGGAGGCATGGCCTTCGGTGATGCCTTCGACGAGGTGGTCGAGGGTGCCGACACCTCCGCTGGCGATGACGGGGATGTCGACGGCATCGGCGATGGCGCGGGTGAGGGGGAGGTTGAACCCGGCGCGGGTGCCGTCGCGGTCCATGCTGGTGAGGAGGATCTCCCCGGCACCCTTGGTGGCGACGGTGCGGGCGAAGTCGACGGCGTCGATCCCCGTGGCGCGGCGGCCGCCGTGGGTGAAGATTTCCCAGCGGCCGGGTTCCACGGTCTTCGCGTCGATGGCGACGACGATGCACTGCGACCCGAACCGGTCGGCGGCTTCGGCGACCACGTCCGGCCTTGCGACGGCGGCGGAGTTGAAGCTGACCTTGTCGGCGCCGGCGAGGAGGAGTTTCCGCACGTCCTCGGGCGTGCGGACGCCGCCGCCGACGGTGAGGGGCATGAAGCACTGCTCGGCGGTGCGGGTGACGAGGTCGTACATGGTGGACCGGTTGTCCTCGGTCGCCATGATGTCGAGGAAGCAAAGCTCGTCCGCCCCGGCGGCATCGTAGGCTTTCGCGGCCTCCACCGGGTCGCCGGCGTCAATCAGGCCCGTGAAATTCACACCCTTCACCACGCGGCCGTCGGCCACGTCGAGGCAGGGGATGATGCGGGTCTTCAGCATGAAAGGAGGAATGCCGCGCGGGGGGCGGAAAAGCAAGCAGGTTTGAAAGGCTGGGTGTCCACGGTGGACATTTTCGGATTCCAATTTGGAATCATGAGCTTGACCGTGGGCGGTAAGGAATTGGAAACCCGATGGTTAATGCCGGGTCGCCATCCGCGCGACGGCCCCGCGCGAGATCAGGATGTGAAAGGGCATCACGGCGGCCAGGTAGCCGCGGCCCCACAGGTTGTGAGGGTGGACCCAGGTGGACATGTAGATGCGGCCACCGTTGCGGATCACTCCGATGCGAAAGTTCAGGTGCTTGTCGTCGGTGCCGAGGACAAGTTCGTCGTCCGTCTCAAGGCAGGTGGGGAAGATCGGCTTGTCCGGTTCGCCTGTTTTCAGGCCAAAGGGCCGGACGAGGGTATTGCGAAGGCGCAGGAGGGCGTCGGCCCAGCCGGGGAGCGCGAGGCCACGCTCTGCGGCCTGGCGCGGGGTCAGGGTGGAGGGGACCGAGTAGCAATCTAGGAAGTCGCCCGGCTGGTGGAGGGACCAGAGGGAGGAGGCGCGGGGGAGGGTTTCGGGGCGGACCATTAGGTGAGGGTGCGCCTGTGGAGGGCAAAGCGACATGGGGCGCGAGGTCGCAGGGCCCGCTCGTCGGTGGACTTCGTCCGTTCTCGCGGCGGCACAGGGGATTTGCGACGAGGAGACGAAGTCGAACGAAGTGCGTTGCGTCGCGGGCACCCCGATGCTTTCCTTCTGTGCATGACCAAGCTGGTTCTCTTGCACCGGGCGGATTCGATTTACGACGACCTGCCGGACGCGCGCTATGACTTCCCGCGTGCCTATCTGAAGGCGGTCGGGGAGGGCGTGGGCGATTGGGCGATCTACTATGAGCCGGTAAAGGCGGGACCGCGCGGCTACTTCGCGGTGGCGAAGATTGCGCGGGTGATCCCGAAGCTAGGGGCGGAAGGGCGTTTTCTGGCTTTGATGGAACCGGGGAGTTACCTTGAGTTCGACCGGGATGTCCCCCGGCTACATGAGGGGCGACCATGGGAGGCCGCGCTGGCGGATGCGGATGGGCTGCCCAAGTCAGGCGGTGCGGTGCAGAGTTCGGTACGATCTTTGCCAGAGTCCGAATTCGCTGCGATCGTCCGGGCTGGGCTGCCTGCTGATCTGGAGCGGATCGAGGCCAGGCGCTACGAAGCCGTGGCCCTTCAGGCCGACGAGGCAGCTGCTTCGTTCGAGCGCCCCGTCATCGAACGTCTGGTCAGCCGCCCCTACCGTGACGTCGCCTTTCGGCGGAAGGTGCGTGAGGCCTATGACTATCGCTGCGCGATGTCGGGCCTTCGGCTTCGGAACGGGGGTGGGCGGCCTGAGGTCAATGCCGCGCATATCCGCCCGGTAGAGCGGCAAGGGAGCGATTTTGTGCGCAACGGGCTGGCCCTGTCAGGGACCTTGCACTGGATGTTCGACCGGGGGCTGATCTCGGTGGCAGATGATCCGGATCACACGATTCTGGTGTCGCGCAACAAGGTTCCGCGTGAGGTGTCTGATCGGTTGATCGTGGCCTCGGGGCAGCTGGTTTTGCCCGCAGACAAGCGCAACTGGCCGAATCGGGAGAACCTGCGCTGGCATCGGGAGAATGTCTTCGGGCAGGTCGCGCTGGAGGGCCCGTCGCCCTGGGGGTGATCGCCGGTCACCACCAGCCCCCTCTGACGGCGGAGGAGGCAGGCGCTTTGCCTGGTTGGCGGAGGCGTTGGGATTGACCGGGCGCCTGGGGTTCCTGTATGTTAATCGTGTTTACATTGGGCAGTTCATGGAAGCGCTGCGGTATCTGTTGCTGTCCCTCTGTCTTGGCGGGCTGACCGTCTGGGGGTCGGAGAACCTGTTCTGGTCGATGCCCTCGGCTGACCTGACGGCGCTGGAGTGGGGGTTGACGGTCGTCGCCTATTCCATCGCCTCGGCCGTGGCCCTGTCGGCGGTGATCTGGGTGGGCGTCGGCGGTTGGCCTGCGGTGTTCCTGGGGGCGGCCATTGTGGGATACATGTCGGAAGGGGTGATCGTGGGCACGATCTACCAGCCCTTTCCGCCACTCTTCTTCCTGGTCTGGACCCCCTTGGCCTGGCACGCGCTGATTACTGGCGGGGTGCTGATGGGCCTTGGGCGGGCGGGGGCAGCGCTGGGGCCTTGGCGGTTGGCTTTTGTCTGGACGGCCTACGGGCTATTCGGGGCCTTCTGGGCGCAATACTGGGTGTCCGAGCGGTCGGACCTGGGTGCGACACCAGGGCTGGCGGTCTATCTTGTCGGCTGCGGGCTGGTGGTGGTGCTGGCGCATGTGGTGATGGACCGGATGGGCAGCCTGCCGCGCCCTTCGCGGTGGGTCTTGTGGATCGCGCCGGGGATTGCGGCGGCGGTCTGGGTCTTGCAGTCGGTGGCCGATCCGAACCCGATGCGTGTGGTTCTGCCGCTGATCCTGGGCCTGATCCTGTGGGTAATGTGGCGGTTGGGGGATCGGTCCAAGCCCGTCAGTCTGGGGGTGCCGGTGCCGGTCTGGCGGCACTTCCTGTTCCTGATTGCTCCGTCGCTGGTGGCAGCGCTGGCCCCCTTGGCTTGGGCGCAGGGCTGGGGGACGCTGGAGGCGAACTGGATCGTGGCGGTGCTGTCGATCCTGGGGTCGGTGATCTGGATGGG
>JBJTSJ010000384.1:0-3413 GCA_046076605.1 Tabrizicola sp. | reverse complement strand
GATGCAGATCATCCTCGGTTCGGCCAAGTCCTGCGGCATCGAAGTGAAGGGCTGAGCACCATGGCAAAGATAGCAAAACGCGTCGCCAAGGCGAACGAAGCCTTCGCAGGCAAGTCCAACCTGTCGGTTGAAGACGCCGTGAAACTGGTGAAATCGGCGGCCTCCGCCAAGTTCGACGAAACCGTCGAGATCGCGATGAACCTTGGCGTCGACCCGCGCCACGCTGACCAGATGGTCCGTGGTGTTGTCGCGCTGCCGAATGGTACGGGCAAGGTCGTCCGTGTGGCCGTCTTCGCGCGCGGTGCCAAGGCTGACGAGGCCAAGGCTGCTGGCGCAGACATCGTTGGTGCCGAAGACCTGATGGAAACCATCCAGCAGGGCAAGATCGACTTCGACCGCTGCATCGCGACCCCGGACCTGATGCCGCTTGTCGGCCGTCTGGGCAAGATCCTCGGGCCGCGCAACCTGATGCCGAACCCGAAGGTTGGCACCGTGACGATGGACGTGAAGTCCGCCGTCGAAGGTGCCAAGGGCGGTGAGGTCCAGTTCAAGGTCGAAAAGGCCGGCGTGATCCACGCAGGCGTCGGCAAGGTCTCGTTCACCGAAGACAAGCTTGCGCAGAACATCCGCGCTTTTGTCGACGCGGTTGCCAAGGCCCGCCCCTCGGGCGCCAAGGGCACGTACCTGAAGAAGGTTTCGGTGTCCTCGACCATGGGCCCGGGCGTGTCGGTCGACGTCGCTTCGGCGACCCAGGCGTAAGCCAGAATTCCCGGTTGACCGGGAGACTACCCGGGCCAGGAGAGAAATCTTTCGGCCCGGTTCTGTCCGAGACGGTGGGTGGTGCGCAAACACCATAAATCCTGCCTGAGATGGGGAACGAGATTGAAGGCGCCTTCGGGCGATCTTGGATCCGGGAACCGTTGCGGACCCGACGCCCCTGCGAAGGGGCAAACATGAGCCGGGGGAAACCCCAACCTTGGAGTGAAACTGTGGATAGAGCCCAGAAAGAGAAAGTGGTCGAGGAACTCGGCCAGATCTTCGAAAGCTCTGGCGTTGTGGTGGTTGCCCACTACACCGGGATGACTGTTGCACAGATGCAGGACCTGCGCGCGAAGCTTCGCGACGTGGGTGGGTCCGTTCGCGTTGCCAAGAACACGCTCGCCAAGATCGCCCTTGAAGGGAAGCCCGCTGCAAAGATGGGTGACCTGCTCACGGGCATGACCGTGCTGTCCTTCTCGGAAGACCCCGTGGCTGCGGCCAAGGTCTGCGAGGCCTACGCCAAGACGAACGACAAGTTCGTCGTCATTGGCGGGGCAATGGGCGACACGGTTCTGGACCAGGCCGGTGTCAAGGCTGTCGCGTCCATGCCGTCGCGGGAAGAGCTTATCGCTCAGATCGTGTCGTGCATCGGTGCGCCTGCGTCGAACATCGCCGGGGCCATTGGTGCGCCTGCTTCGAACATCGCGAGCATCCTGTCGACCATCGAGGAAAAGGCTGCCGCCTGATCCTTTCATCCCGGTCGTGGTTGATACCGCACCGTTGGAACCCATCTTAACAAACGGAACTGAAAAATGGCTGATCTGAACAAACTCGCCGAAGAGATCGTTGGTCTGACCCTCCTGCAGGCTCAGGAACTGAAGACCATCCTCAAGGACAAGTACGGCATCGAGCCCGCCGCTGGCGGCGCTGTGATGATGGCTGGCCCGGCCGCTGGCCCGGCTGCTGCCGCTGAAGAAGAAAAGACCGAGTTCGACGTCGTCCTGACCGACGCCGGTGCGAACAAGATCAACGTGATCAAGGTCGTCCGCGAACTGACGGGCCTGGGCCTGAAAGAAGCCAAGGACCTGACCGAAGCTGGCGGCAAGATCAAGGAAGGCGTCTCGAAAGCCGACGCCGAAGCGATGAAGAAGAAGTTCGAAGAAGCTGGCGCCAAGGCCGAGCTGAAGTAATCGAACTCGGGGGCAACCCCGTAGAAAAGCAGGGCTGGGGCCGAGGAATTCGGTCCCAGCCATGCGCGTCTTGGAAGGGGCTTGGGCGTTAAGCCCCTTCCAAGACGCGTTGGGTTCGGGAGCCACCCTTCGGGACGGGCGGCACGAATGGAACCCTGACGGTCTCTTCGCAAGCGGTGCGCGCCCGTGGCCCGACGGGTGGTGCGCCAGCGAAAAATGAAAGGTACGAACGAACATGGCGCAAGCTTATGTTGGCCAGAAACGTGTCCGCCGCTACTTCGGAAAAATCCGCGAAGTGCTGGAGATGCCGAACCTGATCGAGGTTCAGAAATCCTCCTACGATCTCTTCCTGCGGTCCGGCGACAGCGACAAGCCGCTGGATGGCGAAGGCATCCAGGGCACCTTCCAGTCGGTGTTCCCGATCAAGGACTTCAACGAGACCTCTGTCCTGGAATTCGTCAAGTACGAGCTGGAAAAGCCCAAGTACGACGTGGACGAATGCCAGCAGCGCGACATGACCTATGCGGCGCCGCTGAAAGTGACGCTGCGCCTGATCGTGTTCGATGTCGATGAAACCACCGGGGCACGGTCGGTCAAGGACATCAAGGAACAGGACGTCTACATGGGCGACATGCCCCTGATGACGTCGAACGGCACCTTCGTGGTGAACGGGACCGAGCGGGTCATCGTTTCCCAGATGCACCGGTCCCCGGGCGTCTTCTTCGACCACGACAAGGGCAAGACCCATTCCTCGGGCAAGCTTCTGTTCGCCTGCCGCATCATCCCGTACCGCGGCTCGTGGCTGGACTTCGAATTCGACGCCAAGGACATCGTCTTCGCGCGCATCGACCGTCGCCGGAAGCTGCCGGTGACGACGCTGCTCTATGCCCTCGGCATGGACCAGGAAGGCATCATGGATGCCTATTACGAAACCATCGGCTTCCGCTATGTGAAGAACAAGGGCTGGGTCACCAAGTTCTTCCCGCAGCGCGTCTCGGGCACCCGTCCGACCTATGACCTGGTCGATGCGGCCACCGGTGAAGTCATCCTGAAGGCGGGCGAAAAGGCCACGCCGCGGATGGTGAAGAAGTGGAAGGACGAGGGCACGGTCACTGAGCTTCTGGTGCCGTTCGACCACATCCTCGGCCGCTATGTCGCCAAGGACATCATCAACGAGGAAACCGGCGAGATCTGGGTCGAAGCCGGGGACGAGCTGACCTGGGAACTGGATCGCGACGGCGAAGTCAAGGGCGGCACCGTGAAGGTCCTGCTTGACCAGGGCATCACCGACATCCCGGTGCTGGACATCGACAACGTCAACGTCGGCCCCTACATCCGCAACACCATGGCCGCGGACAAGAACATGGGCCGCGACACCGCGCTCATGGACATCTACCGCGTGATGCGTCCGGGTGAACCGCCGACCGTCGAGGCTGCCTCGGCGCTCTTCGACACGCTGTTCTT
>JBJTSJ010000383.1:0-7152 GCA_046076605.1 Tabrizicola sp. | reverse complement strand
CGCCTTCAAGACGCTGAAGGCGAACCTCGACAAGGTCACCAAGTCCAACGCGCGCGTCATGCTGACGGGAGAGCCCGGAACAGGCAAGGAAATGGCCGCGCGCTACATCCACATGCAGTCGAACCGCGCCGCCTCGCCCTTTGTGACCGTCTCTTCCGCCTCGATCGAGCCGGAAAGGATGGAAGAGGTCCTTTTCGGCCGCGAAACTCCGGAACGGGGGGTCGAACCGGGCCTCTTGGAACAGGCGCACGGCGGGATCGTCTACTTCGACGAGGTCGCTGACATGCCCTTGGGTACGCAAGGCAAGATCCTGCGCGTCCTGACCGAACAGCAGTTCACCCGCGCCGGCGGGACCGACAAGGTTCGCGTCGATCTCCGCGTCATCTCGTCCACCTGCCGCGATTTGCGGGCTGAAATCGGCCTGGGACGTTTCCGGCAGGAACTCTATGACCGGCTGAACGTCGTCCCCATCGCGGTCCCCTCGCTCGCCGCCCGGCGCGAGGACGTGCCCGAACTGACCCGCCACTTCATCGACTGGTTCCACAAGACCCAGGGCCTGCCGAACCGAACCCTGTCGGACGAGGCCGACACCGTTTTGCAGACGCTGCCCTGGCCCGGCAACATTCGTCAGCTGCGCAATGTGATCGAACGCATCCTGATCCTGGGCGATGGGGCGGGCCCGATCGAGGCTTCCGAGATCCCCGGAACCGAGCCCAAGGTCGAAGCCGAAAGCGCGCTGTCCCTCTCAGGCACCATTGCCACGCTGCCCCTGCGTGAGGCGCGGGAACTCTTCGAACGCGAATACCTCCTGACCCAGATCAACCGCTTCGGTGGAAACATCAGCCGGACGGCCAGCTTCGTCGGGATGGAACGGTCCGCCCTGCATCGGAAGCTGAAATCCCTCGGCGTGGTGGGCTCGACCCGCGGGGGCAGGGGGTTCGGCGAGTTCGAGGAGTAGCGCCCGCGGGAGGGCCAGGCGACCCCCTCCCTGACCCTCCCCCTGTGTCAGGGGCAGGAGACGCAGGGTGCGCCGTCGCACAAGACCATGGCACCCTACGGCGACCCGGCCACCTTTGACTTGTCGGGCCGATGAATTAACGCGGGGATTTTCCTGCGCAACAGTCAATTGCCCGGCTCCCGCTTTCTCAATCGGTTGCTTCTTAACTACCCATAACCGCTGCCCACCCCAGACTGCCGATTCCATCCCGCCCCCCCTCCCCCTGCCAGGGGGAGGGCCGGGGAGGGGGTGCTACCGGGGGGCAAAGGGGTGAGCGGTTTCCAAAACATGAACCAGAAGGCCCAGGCCAAACGCCTGCGTCGCACCATGACCCAGGCCGAGCGCGTCTTGTGGACCCATCTCCGCGCCCATCGCTTCAATGGACTTTCCGTCCGCCGCCAAGCCCCCATCGGCCCGTTCATCGTCGACTTCCTGATCCCCGACTACCGCCTTGTCATCGAAGCCGATGGCACCGGCCACGGCTCCCAGCGCGACACGGACCGCGACCGATGGCTCAGCCAAAAGGGCTTCCGCGTCCTCCGCCTGGGCAACCGCGACATCCTCACGAACCTCCCTGCCTGCCTCGACACCATCGCCGCCCATACCCCCGAACATTGACCCCCCGGCCCCGATCTGACATTCAGGCGCAGACGACGGAGCGCGGGGTTACTGATGAAGGTCATCATCTGCGGGGCGGGGCAGGTCGGCTGGCAGATCGCCCGTCACCTCTCCGGCGAAAAGAACGACGTCACCCTTGTCGACATGAATGCTGACCTCGTGCGCCGTGCGACGGACACGTTGGACGTGCAAGGGGTCGTTGGCTTTGCCAGCCACCCGGACGTTCTGGAAAAGGCCGGCGCCCGCGACGCCGACATGCTGATCGCCGCCACTCATTCGGATGAAGTCAACATGGTCACCTGCCAGGTGGCCCACACCGTCTTCAACATCACCCGCAAGATCGCCCGCATCCGGGCGCAGAACTACCTCGATCCGCTCTACGGCAATCTGACGAACCAGGACGGGCTGGCCATCGACGTAGTGATCTCGCCCGAACGCGAGGTGGCCGAAGCCGCGCTGCAGCGCCTTGCGGCCCCCGCGACCTTCGACACCGAAAGCTTCATGAACGGTCGCGCCCAACTTCTGGGTATCCAGCTGGATGAGGACTGCCCGGTCCTCAACACCCCCCTCCGCCAGCTGAACGAGCTGTTCTCTACTCTCCGTGCCATTGTCGTGGGCATCCGCCGCGAGGACCGCCTGTTTGCCCCCGAACCCGGCGACCAGCTTTATGCCGAGGACCAGATCTACGTCTTCACCCATTTCGAGGACGTGAACCGCGCCCTGGAAATCTTTGGCAAGAAAACGAAAAAGCAGGAACGCGTCGTCATCGTCGGCGGTGGAAACGTGGGCCTGGCCGTCGCTCGCGCGCTCGAAACGCGCACCGACCGGATCCGCGCCAAGATCATCGAAAAGCACCGCACTACGGCCGAGCTTGCCGCCGATGCCTTGGAACGCACCATCGTGCTGCATGGCGACGGGATGGACGCCGACATCCTGATGGAGGCCTCGATCGACCGCGCCGACGCGATCCTGGCCGTCACCGATGACGACAAGACCAACCTCCTCGTCGCCGTCCGCGCCAAGCAGGCCGGCTGCCCGATGACCATCGCGCTGGTGAACGACCCCACCCTCGCGCCGCTGATGGCCCCCCTCGACATCGACGCCTACATCAATCCCCGCGCCACGACCGTCTCCTCGATCCTGCGCCACATCCGCCACGGCCGCGTCCGCGCCGTCTACTCGATTGGTGATGCCGAGGCCGAGATGATCGAGGCGCAGGTCCTCTCCACCTCGCCGCTCTCCGGCCGCCTGATCCGCGACATCGAGTTTCCCGAATGCGTCCTCGTCGGCGCGGTTATGAAGGGCGACAAGGTCCTGAAACCCACCGGAGACCTGCGGATCGAGGCCGGTGACGTCATCGCCCTCTTTGCCATGGCCAAGGACGTGCCCGAGGTCGAACGCCTCCTGCAAGTCTCTATCGACTTCTTCTGATGCTGGCGCGGCTTGCCGAACTGCCGCTTCTGGTGGTCCTTCTGGGCCTCAGCGGCCTGATCGCGCTGGTTCCCGCGCTGTTTGCCCTGGGCGCAAACGACCACGAACACGCCCGCGATTTCCTCTACTCCGCGCTGATCCTTCTGGTGATCGCCGTGATGCTCGGCATCGCCACCGCCGCTTACAGCCCGCGCGATCCGGCCCGCAGCCACCTCGCGGCCCTGGTCCTGGCCTACGCCGTCCTGCCCTTTGCCCTGGCCCTCCCGATGGTCGAGGCGCTTCCGGACACCTCGCTGATGAACGCCTGGTTCGAGATGGTCTCGGCCTTCACCACCACCGGCGCCACCGTCTATCAACCCGACCGGCTGGCCGATTCCGTCCACCTTTGGCGTGCCACGGTCGGCTGGTTCGGCGGCTTCCTGATCCTGCTGGCCGCCTATGCCATTCTTGCACCCCTGAACCTGGGCGGCACCGAGGTCATCTCGGGCCGCGTCCCCGGGCGCGGGGTTGCCGGAACTGCCCAGGTCACCCGCATCGCCGACCCCGCGCAACGGCTGACCCGCTTTGCGTTGATGCTGTTCCCCGCTTACACCACGCTGACGCTCCTCCTCTGGGCCACGCTCATGGTGCTTGGCGAAACCGGCATCACTGCGCTGATCCATGCGATGGGCACGCTGTCGACCTCGGGCATCACCGGACAGCAACCCTTCCAGGCATCTGCCGCCGGGATCGCTGGCGAGGCCGCGATCTTCCTCTGCCTGATCTTCGCCGTCACCCGCCGCGCGCTGCCCGGCATCCGGCTTGCCGAAAACCGGCGACCGCTCCTTCAGGACCCCGAACTGCGGCTGGCGGCCCTGCTGCTGGCCTCGGTCACCCTGCTGTTGTTCCTGCGGCACTGGTACGTCGTCCGTCAGGCCGGCGCACTGACCGAGGCGGACGCCCTGCATTCCTTCTGGGGCATCCTCTTCACCTCCGCCTCGTTCCTAACCACCACTGGCTACGTCTCATCCGACTGGCAGACGGCGGCCGACTGGTCCGGCATCGACACCTCGGGTCTTGTACTACTGGGGCTTGCTATCATCGGTGGCGGAACGGCAACGGCAGCGGGCGGGGTCAAGCTTCTAAGGGTTCATGCCCTGTTGCGCCACGGCGAACGAGAACTGGAAAAGATCATCCATCCAAACTCCATCGGGCGGGGCGGGACGGATGCGCGCCGCATGCGCCGCGAAGGGGCGCAACTGGCCTGGGTGTTCTTCATGCTCTTTGCCACCTCGATTGCCATCATCATGGCCTTCCTGCTGCTGGTCGGAGTGGATTTCGAGCAAGCGATTGTCCTGGCCATCGCCAGCCTCACCACCACTGGCCAACTGGCCGAAATCGGCGCACCCCAGCCGATCGAGTACGCTGTGCTCGCCGACTCCGTAAAGCTGATCCTGGGCGTTGCCATGGTCATCGGGCGACTGGAAACCCTGGCGCTACTGGCTCTCATTCTGCCCGGGCATGGTCGGCGCTGATCCTTGCACGGCGGGACAAGCCCGGACGCATAACAGCCTGATTTTTGCGCTGGAAACTCCCGCGCGCCCGCGACATAATTGGACTACCGTGTTTGGCGGTAAAGACAGGGCTCAACGACAAACGACCACGACGCGACAGTGAAGCGATAGAAAAACAAGGCACAACAACGATGGCCGCTGACAAGCAAAACCTGCAAGACGCCTTTCTCAACCACGTTCGCAAAGCCAAGGTTCCGGTGACGATCTTCCTGATCAACGGCGTCAAGCTGCAGGGCGTGATCACCTGGTTTGACAACTTCTGCGTGCTTCTGCGTCGCGACGGGCAATCGCAGCTCGTCTACAAGCATGCAATCTCGACCATCATGCCCGGTGCGCCGATCAGCCTCTACGAAGGGGAAGACTGATCTCGAACGGTCCTCAGGACGAAACTGGTCTCCTGTCCGAAAGGGCGGGGAACCGGCTGCGCGATACGGCAACTGCCGCCACCCGCGCCTGGGTTCTGCACCCGGCTCTGAAGTCGGCCAGCGCGCGCCGATTGCCCGAACATGGCCTGGCCGAGGCCGTGTCTCTGGCCGCCGCTCTGCCGGAACTTGAAGTGTGCGGGTCCGAGGTCGTCCGACTGGCGCGCGCGCATCCCGGTACACTGCTTGGCTCGGGCAAGGTCCAAGAGCTGAAAGAGCGCTTCAAGGCCGAAGAGATCGGACTTGTCCTGGTGGACGGCCAGGTCTCGCCCGTGCAACAGCGCAACCTGGAAAGGGAATGGGGGGTCAAGCTTCTCGACCGGACGTCGCTGATCCTGGAGATCTTCGCTGACCGCGCCCGGACGCGCGAAGGTGTGCTGCAGGTTGAACTCGCGGCGCTCAGCTACCAGCGCACCCGGCTGGTCCGCGCTTGGACCCACCTCGAACGCCAGCGCGGCGGCTTCGGCTTCGTCGGCGGCCCGGGTGAAACCCAGATCGAAAGCGACCGCCGCGCCATCTACGATCAGGTGGTGAAGCTTCGTCGCCAGCTTGACCAGGTGGTGAAGACGCGTGAACTGCACCGCGCCGCCCGCGCCAAGGTTCCATTCCCCATCGTTGCGCTGGTGGGCTACACCAACGCCGGCAAGTCCACGCTCTTCAACCGCATCACCGGGGCCGAGGTTCTGGCCAAGGACATGCTGTTTGCCACGCTGGACCCCACCATGCGCGGTGTGGCGCTGCCTTCGGGTGCGAAGATCATCCTGTCCGACACCGTGGGCTTCATCTCGGACCTGCCCACCCAGCTTGTCGCCGCCTTCCGCGCGACGCTAGAGGAAGTGCTGTCCGCCGACCTGATCCTTCATGTCCGCGACATCAGTCACCCCGAGACGGTGGAACAGGCTGCCGATGTGGCGGAAATCCTGGTCTCACTCGGGGTCAAGGAAGACACGCCCCTGATCGAGGTCTGGAACAAGCTTGACCTTGTCGACGCATCGCAGCGCGGGGCACTGGCGGCCCAGGCCGCCCAACGACAGATGGTCTTGCCTGTCTCTGCCCTGACGGGCGAGGGGATCGATACGCTCCTCTCCCTGATCTCGCGGACGCTGGACGAAGACCGGACCGAGGTCAGCCTGACGATCCCCTTCGATCAGGGCCGCAAGCGCGCCTGGCTGCATGACCAGTCCATCGTTCTAGCCGAGACCGAGGTCGAGGACGGCTGGCATCTGACCGTCCGCTGGACCCAACGCCAAGCCGCGCGCTGGCATGCGCTCGCCGCCTAGGGCTTTTCCCGACCATTGACCGCCGTCAATGCGGTGAAGCTTTGCCCCGCGCAACATGCGGACTGCGTTACCCAGCAAGGTCCAGTCCGCGCGATGGAGCCAGCCATGCATGATCGAACCGCACCGAAGACCAGTACCCCGCCGCAGGGCACTTCCGCGGACAAGGGCAGCATCGGCTTTGGCCTCTTTCTCCTCCTCGCGGGCCTGATCCCTCTTGGCGAACGGCTGGGTTGGCTTCCGGAAGGGATGGACTGGCTTTTCCCCGTGATCCTGCTGGCCTGGGGCGCGAGTGAGCTCTACCGCCGCCTGACCGCCCGATAGGGTGCCTCACCCGCCACGCGGCCGTGTCAGGTAGACACTGTCGCACCACTCGTCCTTCCACAGCAGGGTCCGCTCGGCCCGGTGCGTCTCGCGGAACCCCAGCTTCGCCAGCAGCCGCAGGGACGAAACATTGCGCGGGTCGACCTCCGCCGTCAGCGCCGGAAGGCCGGGAAGGTCTGCCTCCAGTTCCGCAATCACAGCCTCCATCGCCTCAAGGCCCAGCCCCTGACCCCAATGCTCTGGATGCAGGATGAACCCGACCTCGGGCACCTGCCAACACCCGGCTTTGCCGATGACCTCGCCATCCCGCTCGATCACCCAGTCCCGGCTGTCTTCCGCCTGATCGACCAGGAACCCCAGCCAATGCCGCGTCTCCTCCAGCGTCTCATGTTCAGGCCGCGACCAGAAGCGCATCGCCCGCGGGTCCGACATCACCCGGTGCACCGCCTCGAGATCGTCCCAGATCGCCTGCCGCAGCACCAGCCGCGCCGTGCGCAGTGTCGGAACCCAGGTCACTGCCCCTCCGGTGT
>JBJTSJ010000382.1:0-3480 GCA_046076605.1 Tabrizicola sp. | reverse complement strand
CAGATCTTCGAGGCGGGCGGCTTTGCGGCGGAGACGACGGTGGTGATGGCCCGGCAGACCGGGAATGATGCCCGCGCGCCTTATGCGCCGCCGCCGATTGACGAGGTGGTGGCGAAGATCCGCGAGGTGCGGCCCGAGGCGGTGTTTGCGCCGCATGTCGAGACCTCGGCGGGGATCATCCTGCCGGACGACTACATCACGCAGATGGCGGCGGCGGCGCATGAGGTGGGGGCGCTGATGGTGCTGGACTGCATTGCCAGCGGTTGCATCTGGGTGGATATGGCGGCGACGGGGGTGGACGTGCTGATCTCGGCCCCGCAGAAGGGCTGGTCGGCCTCGCCTTCGGCGGGCGTCGTGGTGCTGTCGCCTGCGGCGGAGGCGCGGCTGGCGGAGACGGCGTCGAACAGCTTTGCGCTGGACCTGAAGAAGTGGCGCGCGATCATGGAGGCCTACGAGAAGGGCGGGCACGCCTATCACGCGACGATGCCGACCGATGCGATCGTGGGCTTCCGCGATGCGATGGTCGAGACGAAGGCGATGGGGTTCGAGGCCGCGAAGGCCGCGCAATGGGCGCTGGGGCGGGCGGTGCGGGCGCTGATGGCGGAGAAGGGCGTGCCGTCGGTGGCGGCCGAAGGGTTCCAGGCGCCGGGAGTGGTGGTGAGCTACACCAGCGACCCGGATGTGCAGAACGGCGCGAAGTTCCGGGGGGAAGGTTTGCAGATTGCTGCCGGGGTGCCGCTGCAGGTCGGCGAGGGGCCAGAGTTCAAGACCTTCCGGCTGGGGCTCTTCGGGCTGGACAAGCTGAAGGATGTGGACGCGACGGTGGCGCGGTTGAAGCGAGCGGTCGACGCGGTCCTATAGACGACAGGCCGGAGGGGAGCGCCTCCGGCCTGTGCGTCTTGGCAGAGTGACCTTTGTCACTGGGCGTTGGTCAGGATCGCCCGCACGCCGCCAGAGATGTCGGACGCGGTGCGGGTGTTCTCGGAGTTCGAGAAGAAGCTGACGATCTGGGCGTACTGCGAGTTGGTCAGCGCCGACAGGTCAGCCGACGGCAGAACGGCCAGGATTTCGGACTGGATGGCCGAGGACAGCGGGACCGGGGCTTGCTGGGCAAAAGCGCCCGAAGCGGTGGCGGCGACCAGAGCCGAGACAAGAGCGATGCGTTTCATGTTGTAATCCTTCTGTTTTGTTTCAGCCGCCGTCATCTGTTGGCGGTGAAGGAAACATGGGATCGAATCCCGGCGAAGGGAAATCACGGCTGACTCACCTGGCCTCTCTGCGATGTGATGCGGCGTGGGTCTTGCGGGAAAGGACGCGCGAAATCCTGTGGAAACTTGCGGTGTCGCACGTCGCGTCGGTCACATGTTTCAGGCTGCTCACACGAAAGATGCGTGCTGCGTCTGAACTGTGCACGAATGCACGCAACTTCACGACTGTTGTGACGTATCAGCCTTTCGGCCCATCCCCAGACCCGCGCGCATCAGCATCTGCCGCACTGGGCGGGCGGAGTACATCGCGTCGAGCGCCCTGGCGCGCAGGTCGCGGAGGACAGGCGCCTCGGCCATCGAGGCGCGGTTCAGAAGGTCGATGCCGGTGACGCGCGCCTGCACGTCCAGATGGCGGGCGCGGTGGAAGGCCTCAGTGACGGCGGGCGCACCGGGGTCGTCGCGGTGCTGTTCGGTGAGGTCGAGGAGGGTGGCCAGGTCGGCCAGCGACATGTTCAGGCCCTGCGCGCCGATGGGGGGGACGACATGCGCCGCCTCGGCCATCAGGACGGTGCGGGGGCCGGAGAGACGGTCAGCGATCTGGCTGATGATCGGCCAGACCGAGCGGCGCGAGACCAGCGTCAGGGGGCCGAGGATGCCGGAGGAGCGGGCGGTCATTTCGGCCTCGAACTCCGGGATTGGGAGCGCGGCGAGCCGGGCGATTTCGGGGCCGGTCTCCATCCAGACGACGGCAGAGGCGGGGCGGCCGTCACGGTCGGGGAGGGGGACGAGGGTGAATGGGCCGCCGGAGCGGTGGACCTCGGTCGAGACGTTCTGGTGCGGGATGTCGTGGGTGACGGCGAAGGCCAGCGCCTTCTGGCCGTAACGTGTGGTCTTGGCGGCGATGCCTGCGGCTTCGCGCACGGGGGAGGTGCGGCCGTCGGCGCCGATGACGAGTTTCGCGGCGACCTGGGTGCCGTCGGTCAGGGTGACCAGCGCCTGAGCGTCGCGGACGAGCATGCGGGCGAAGCCGGTGCCGGGGCGGAAGCTGACGTTGGGGAGGTCGGTCAACCGGGCGACCATCTCGCGCCGGAGGAGCCAGTTTGGCAGGTTCCAGCCGAAGGGCGCGTCGGAGATGTCGGCGGCGTTGAAGTCCTTGGTCAGGCGGGCTTCAGGCGTCTCGCCGCCCGCGTCGATGATGCGCATGACCTGCAGCGCAGCGGCGTGGGGTTCAAGGCGCGACCAGAGGCCGGCGGCCTGCAGGACGGGGATCGAGGG
The DNA here is from genome assembly GCA_046076605.1 of Tabrizicola sp. Taxonomy (GTDB): domain Bacteria; phylum Pseudomonadota; class Alphaproteobacteria; order Rhodobacterales; family Rhodobacteraceae; genus Tabrizicola. The sequence goes on along the minus strand of JBJTSJ010000382.1, from coordinate 997 downwards.
CTGCAGGAATGCGGTGGTGCGGAGGTCGGCGGCGTCATCCGCGGCATCGGTCACTGGGGGGGTGGGGTCGACGCAGACCACGCGGAAACCGGCAGTGCCGAGGGCGCAGGCCGCGGTCAGCCCGGCGACACCGCCGCCGGAGATCAGGATATCGGTCGTTTCGCGCATGTCGGCCCTCCGCCGTAGAGCATAGGCTGGCCCGGGGCGGGGGGCCAGAGGACAGGGTGCCTCAGGGTCGGGCGAGGATGATGAGGAGGATGAACATCACCGGGACCAGGGCTAGGGCGGTCAGGACCAAGGCAGGCAGGCCCCAGGTCTGGACGGCCAGGACAAGGGCGGTGAGGAGGATGGTCAGGAGGTAGTAGATGGTGTCGGTGTCGCGTTCGATGTCGCGGATCACGTGGCCCAGGATGGGCGTTGCGCGGGCAATGCGGCCGGGGGCGGAAGGGGTTGCGGCGGTCATGGGCATCCATTGGCTGATGCGTCAGACATAGCTTGGCGCGCGGCGGCGGCGATGCGGCGCGGTGTCACCCCGTCAGGCGGGCGAGGAAGGCGGCGAGGTCGTCGGTGTGGTGGTGGACATGGTCCGCGGGTTCGGGCTGGGGCGCGACATGGACGGTGCGCATGCCAAGCGCATGGGGCACGGCGAGGTTGCGGGCGTCGTCTTCGAACATCGCACCCTTGGCGGGGTCGAGGCCGTCCAGCCCGAAGACCGTGGCAAAGGCCTGGGCGGCGGGTTTGGGGTGGAACTCAGCGTGTTCGACCCCGTAGATTCCGTCGAACAGGCCCGCAAGTCCTCGCGCTGCAAGGACTTTTTCGGCATAGGGCGCGCAGGCGTTGGTGTAGACGATCTTGCGGCCGGGCAGTCGGGCGATGCATTGCGCCAGTCCGGGGTCGGGCGACAGGACCGAGAAGTCGATGTCGTGGACTTCGTTCAGGTAGGGGCCCGGGTCGACGCCATGTTCGGTCATCAGGCCCGCCAGCGTGGTGCCGTAGG
>JBJTSJ010000381.1:0-2530 GCA_046076605.1 Tabrizicola sp. | reverse complement strand
GCACCGTCGAAGGTCACGGTGACATGGGTGATGCCGGCGGCCGTGAGGCCGTCGAAGAGGCGATCCTTGTTGCCGGGGCGCAGCGCTTCGATGCGGGCCGCGCGCTCGGCATGGGCCGCGAAGATCTGCGCCATGTCGACGGTCGAGAGCGCCATCGGGGGCGCGAGGGTGGGTTCACTCAGGGTCATCGGGTGTCTCCGGTAAGGGGAAGGAATCGGAGCCGGGCCGGGCGATCTCTCTCCCCCGGACAAACTCCAAATCCCCCCTGCCCTTCTCTGTCTCTCGGGCCCCACGCAGCGACCTGCAGCGCCCGGGCGGCCAAGGTGCGCCAGAGCGGGTCGACGAGACGCCCGTCCAGAAGATCGGCGCGGTGGCGCAGCCGTCGCGCCAGATCGGGCTCGCCCCAGGCTGATGCGCGGCCCGCCTGCGCGCGCAGCTGGCTTGCCTCGGTCACCACGCCGCGCGCCTCGGCCGCGCTCATCACCGGGTGACACCACGCGACAGCGTGGTCACTGGCGGCCCCGGCCAGCACAAGGCGCTCGTCGCGGTCGATGATCGCGAGAAACTGGGGCGCGGCATCCGGGGCCATACCCTCGGCATGGTCGATCGCGTCCTGCATGGCCGGATGTCCAGACATGAAACGCTCAAACTGAACGCGTGACAGCTTCTTGCGATACACGACCGATCCGTCCGATGCCGCACCATGCAGCTGGAACACGTTCTTTGCCAAGTCCACCCCGATAATGCTAACGTCCTTCATGGAGGCTTCCTTCCATTCTCTTGGGCTGCAATGCCCCAAGCTTGGCACATCGCGATGCCGTCAGGGAGAGAGGCATCCACTCCATCACTCTCCAAGCCCTCAACCCGTCACCGGGAAACCGGCACTCCTCTCACTCTAGAAGGCGGTCATGGCGGAATGCGAACCACCGCCGGTCCCCAAACCGCCCGATCGCCCGGAGATATGCTCACTCGGTCAGCGTGGCCTTCGCAAGATGCGGCGGCAAATCGGGATCGAGCCCGAGGCTGACGGCAAGCGCATGGATCGCCGCATAGACCCGGGTGATGGCAACGATCGCTTGCGTGGCAGGGTGCCGCAGTGAATAGGGGCTGGCTTCAGTTCCCGCCGTGGACGCAATAACGGACGCGCCACGGTCGTGAAGCGTTTCGACAAGCAATTCAGTCCCCTGTCGGGTCGCATCGTCAAGGAGGAAGACCAGAGCCGCGGTATCCTTGTCGGCCAGCGCCAGCGGCCCATGACGAAATTCGGCCGAGGACGCCCCTTCTGCAGCCAGAAGGCAGGTCTCCTTGAACTTGAGCGCCGCCTCTCCGGCAATTGCCAGGCCGAGGCCACGGCCAAGGCAGAATAGCCGGCGAGCCTGGGCCAGCGGACGAAGGTCCAGTTTGGGTCCTCCGGCTTGGGCCCGAAGGACAGCAGGGAGCGTGAGAAGCTCATCCTCAAGCGCTTGGTTCCCAGTCTGCCCTGCGTGGATGGCCGTCACGGCGACCAGACTCGCTACGAAGCTTTTTGTCGCGGCAACGGCCAATTCAGGACCGGCAGCCAAGGCAAGGACCTTGTCCGCGATCCGGCCAAGCGGGCTGTCGAGGGTGTTCAGCAAAGCAACCGTGCTGGCCCCACCCGCTGCCGCCTTGCGGGTCAAGGCGACCAGATCGGGGCTGGCCCCGGATTGCGAGATGGCCAGCATCGTCGCCCCTGTCATGCGCAGCTCGCCGCCGAACAGGCTTCCCAGCGAGGGGCCAAGCGAGGCAACGGGAATCCCGGTACCGATTTCGGTCAGATACTTGAAGAACAGGGCAGCCTGATCCGAGGTGCCACGGGCGCAGGTGGCGAAGAAGACGGGCGGCTCTGCGGCCCAGCTTCGCCCCAGGGCCAGGTAGCTGTCGAGGTTCTCACGCAACTGCCGGTCGATGACCTCAGGTATCTCGGCGATCTCCGCCGCCATCAGGTGCCCCGGTCGGGTCATGCCGAAACCCCGGTGATCATGGCGATGATCTCGTTCTTGTCGGTCTTGGCGGTTTCGCGGATGCCAATCTGTTGCCCGCGCCGCAGCACGCAGATGCGGTCCGACAGGCGGAACACCTGATCCAGACTGTGCGAGATGATGAAGATTGCCAGGTTTCGCGCCTTCAACGCCTCGATCGTTGCTTCCACCCGCGCGGTTTCGGCCACGCCAAGCGCCGCCGTCGGTTCGTCCAGCAAGACCAGTTTCTTGGCCCAATGGGTGGCCCGGGCAATGGCGACGCCCTGGCGCTGGCCACCGGAAAGATCACGGATCGTGGCCGAGGCCGAGGGGATGCGGACGTCCAGTTCCTTTACCAGCGCATCGGTCTCGGCGATCATCCGGCGGCGGTCCAGAAGGCGGAATGGCCCCTTGACCGGCTCGCGCCCCAGGAAAAGGTTCATGTAGACCGTCTGCTGATCGGCAAGGGCCAGGTCCTGATAGACCACCTCGATCCCCCGTTCACGCGCGACCGAGGCATCGGCAAAGCTGGCGGGCTGGCCGTCCAGCAG
>JBJTSJ010000380.1:0-2609 GCA_046076605.1 Tabrizicola sp. | reverse complement strand
TTGATGGCCACCGACACCGCCCAAGTCTGGCGGGCCGACTTTGGCACCTCCTACCGCGACGCCGCCGCCGTCCTGACGCTTGCCGTCGAGGCAGGCTCCAACGCCGTCGACCGTGAGGCACTGACCGACCGTATCGCCGTCCAGGGCGGCAACCTCTCCACGCAAGAGGCAACCTGGGCGCTTCTCGCGGCCAACGCCCTGATCGACGCGCCCGACACCTCCGGCATCAAGATCAACGGCGCTGCCGCCGACGGCCCGCTGGTCCAGGTCCTGAAAGACGGCGCCGCCCCGGTCACCGTGACCAACGACGGCGCGGATACAACGATCACCGTCACCACCTACGGCGTCCCCAGCGAACCCGAACCCGCGGGCGGCAATGGCTACGCGATCAAGCGCAGCTACTTCACCCTTGACGGCGAACCCGCCGAGCTTGACGGCCTCGCCGTCGGCGACCGCCTTGTCGCCGTGGTCGAGGTAACTCCCTTCGGCTACTCCGACGGCCGGTTGATGGTCTCCGACCCCCTGCCCGCCGGGTTTGAGATCGACAACCCGAACCTCATGTCCTCGGGCTCCACCGCCAACCTGAGCTGGCTGAACGCCATGTCCGACACCAGACATACCGAGTTCCGGCAGGACCGCTTCCTCGCCGCCGTCGACTGGTCATCGAAAGAAGCCTTCCGCCTCGCCTATGTCGTCCGTGCTGTCAGCCCCGGGACCTTCCACCACCCGGCAGCCTCGGTCGAAGACATGTACCGCCCGGACTTCCGCGCCCGCAGCGATGTTGGCACGGTGACCATCGCGGCGAATTGACCAAAGGCGGACCACGGAAATGCCCCGCGCGCAACGCCGCAAGCAAGGGCGCCCAAAGGACCGCCTGATGGACCATCCAGTGGATGGTCCATCGGTCCGCTTGCCGAAGCGCTGGCGCGAAGGCAACGCAACGGTCTTGCCAAGATCAGCGAAGGGTTCGCGCCTGACTGGGCGGGCGCATCTTCGCGCCTGCCCGGGGCAGGCAGGCGCGAACCCGGAACGCTTTGGCGTTCCGCGAAAACCAAGTAGGAAACGCAAATGCGCGCCCGCTGGCTGATCACTGCCGCCGCTGGCCTCTGGCTCGCCGCCCTCGGCCGCGATGCCGTCGATACCTGGATCGACGCCACCGTCCTCCCCCCCCTCTACCTTGAAACCAGCGTCGAAGTCCTTGACCGCTCGGGGACGCTTCTGCGCGCCTATACCGTCGCCGACGGCCGCTGGCGCCTTCACGTCGACCTGGCCGAGGTCGACCCCGGCTACATCGACATGCTTCTCACCTACGAAGACCGCCGCTTCCACGATCACCCCGGCGTTGACTGGCGCGGCGTCCTTCGCGCCGGTTGGCAGGCCATCACCAACGGCCGCATCGTCTCGGGCGGCTCCACCCTTACCATGCAGGTCGCCCGCCTTTTGGAAGAGGGCTCAACCGGCGAAGTCGGCGGCAAGCTGCGCCAGATGCGCGTCGCCCTCGCCCTCGAACGCCAGCTTACCAAGGACGAGATCCTCTCGCTCTATCTCCACCTCGCCCCCTTCGGCGGCAACTTGGAAGGCGTCCGCGCGGCTTCGCTTTCCTACTTCGGCAAGGAACCCGTCCGCCTGACGCCAGCTGAGGCCGCCCTCCTCGTCGCCATCCCGCAAAGCCCCGAAACCCGCCGCCCCGACCGCGCCGCCGACCGGGCCGAGGCTGCCCGCAACCGCGTCCTCGCCCGCGCCGTCACCTTCGACCTGATCGACAGCGAAGAGGCGACCGCCGCCCTTAGCGAGGAAGTCCCCGGCCTCCGCAAACCCTTCCCGGCCCATGCCCCCCACCTTGCCGACCGCGCCCGGGCCGAGGATCCGGTCAAACCCGAACACCTCCTGACACTTGACATCGACCTGCAGAAGCAGCTGGAAACCCTTGCGCTGGAAACCGTCCAGAACCGCGGCGACCAGTTGCAAATCGCCATCATTGTCGCCGACCATGCCTCGGGTGAAATCCTCGCCTCGGTCGGCTCAGCCGGTTTCATCGATGACCGCCGCCAAGGCTTTGTCGACATGACGACCGCGCTCCGCAGCCCCGGCTCGACGCTGAAACCGCTCGTCTACGCGCTTGCCTTCGACGAAGGCCTCGCCCACCCCGAGACACTGATCGAAGACCGCCCCACCCTTTTCGGCACCTACGCCCCGCAGAACTTCGACCGCCTCTACCGCGGCACCATCCGCGTCCGTGAAGCGCTGCAACTGTCGCTCAACATCCCCGTGGTTCTTCTGACCGAGGCCCTTGGCCCCGCCAAACTCCTCTCGGCCATGGGCAAGGCGGGGATGGCCTACAAACTTCCGGGCGACCAACCCGGCCTTGCCGTCTCACTCGGCGGTGTCGGCGTGACGCTTGAGGATATGGTGCAGCTTTATGCCGCCCTTGCGCGCGGGGGCGTGGCCCTGCCCCTGACATGGCGGATGGAAGGCGACCGCGCCGAAGGCCAGCGGCTGGTCAGCGATGTGGCGGCTTGGCAGGTGGGCGATATCCTCGCCGGCCTCGCCCCGCCGCCCGGCGCCCCGCAGAACCGGCTCGCCTACAAGACCGGCACCTCCTACGGCCA
>JBJTSJ010000379.1:0-10257 GCA_046076605.1 Tabrizicola sp. | reverse complement strand
CGCCAGATCCAGCCGCGCCACCGGCAGATGCGCCCGTTCCGGCCAGTTCAGCGCATAGCCGATGGAATGGCGCATGTCCGGCGCCCCCATATGCGCCATGACCGCCCCGTCGCGATAGCCGACCATGGAATGGATCAGGCTTTCGGGGTGAATGATGACCTCGATCTGGTCCGGAGCCACGCCGAAACATTCCCGCGTCTCGATGACTTCCAGGGCCTTGTTGAACATGCTGGCCGAATCGATGGTGATCCGCTGCCCCATCGCCCAGTTCGGATGTGCCAGCGCCTCTTTCACCGTGGCCCGCGCCAGCGCCTCCAGCGGCCAGTCGCGCAGGGCACCGCCCGAGGCGGTCAGGATGATCCGCTCGACCGAGGCGATGTCCTCGCCCACCAGTGCCTGAAAGATCGCCGAATGTTCGCTGTCCACCGGAAGAATGCGTGCACCGTGCCGCTGAGCCTCGGCCATCAACAAAGGCCCCGCAGTCACAAGGCTTTCCTTGTTGGCCAAGGCCAGTGTTGACCCATGCCGCAACGCATGGAACCCTGGCGCAAGACCCGCCGCCCCGACAATCGCGCTCATCACCCAGTCCGCAGGCCGGTCAGCGGCCTCGACGATGGCGTCACTTCCCGCGGCCGCCTCGACGCCCGATCCTTCCAGCCGCGCGCGCAGCTCTGCCAGCCCGGAAGCCTCGGCGCAGACCGCGACCTCGGCCCGCAATTCCCGCGCCATTTCGGCCAGTCGGGCGATGTTCCGCCCCCCCGTCAGCGCAACGACCCGAAAAGCCTCGGCCCCGCCCGCCCGCAGCAGAAGATCGGCGGTTTGCTCGCCAATTGACCCCGTGGCGCCAAAGATCGACAGGCTGCGCACCGTCTCAGCCCCCGAAAAGCACGGGGACCGGCGCGATCAGCCCCAGCGCCAGCACTACGACCACCGCACCGATCAGTGCGTCGAACCGGTCCAGCACGCCACCATGGCCAGGGATAAGGTTCGAGGCGTCCTTGACCCCGGCCCGCCGCTTGACCCAGCTTTCCGCAATGTCGCCGATCTGCCCGGCAAAGGCCATGAGTGCCGATAGCAGCACCACCAACCAACTTGCCCCGGTCGCCAGCACCATGAAAACCCCGACAACCGCCGCCCCGATCCAACCCGCGACGGTTCCGGACCACGTCTTCTTGGGGCTGACGGCCGGCCAGAACTTCGGCCCGCCCAGCATCCGCCCCGCAAAATAACCCAGCACATCCGAGGCGACCACGACCGCCACCAGCCAGAGGATCACTGTGGTTCCCCCTGACTGGCGCAGGTCGATCAGCCCGTAGCCCGCCAGCATGATGGCCAGCGCATAGCTGCCCGCAAGTCGACGGTCACGACGGGGTGTAAGGATCAGGGCAACCGATGGGATTGCAAGGAAAAGCGCCGCCAAATCTGTCTTCAGGACCAGGGCCGCCACAAGCGCGACGGACGCCGCAATCGCCAGGGTCACAGGAGAGCGCCGCCGCGCCGGCGCGGTCATTGTCGCCAGTTCCCAGATCATCACACCGGTCAGCGCAACGACCAGTGCTGCAAAGGCCGTGCCGCCAAGCCAGATTTCCACCGCGCCTACCAGGACCATGACGATGGCCGACAGAATGCGCGTTCGCAGATCCGCCCATTTGCCCGTCGACGCGGGCATCTGGTCCATCATTTCAGAACCCCGCCGAAACGCCGCTGCCGGTTGGAAAAGCGCTGGACGATCGCCCCTAGTTCCTCGGGCCCGAAATCCGGCCACAGCGTTTCGGTGAATTCATATTCCGCATAGGCCGCCTGCCAGGGCAGGAAGTTACTCGTCCGCGTCTCGCCCGAGGTGCGGATCACCAGGTCCGGGTCGGGCAAACCGCCGGTATCCAGCCGCTCCGAAAACGCCGCCTCGGTGATGTGCTTGGGGTCCAAGAGGCCCGCCGCGGCCATCTCGGCCACTTTCTTCACCGCCCGGACAATCTCGTCCCGGCCACCATAGTTGATCGCCACCGTCAGGTTTAACCGGTCCAAGCCCGCCGTCCGGGCCTCGATCCCGGCCATCATCCGCTGCAGCTTTGGGTCAAGACGGCTGCGATCGCCGATGAACCGCATCCTGACGCCCGCCTTGGCCAGTCGGTCGGCCTCGCGCTCGATATAACGGGCAAAGATCGCCATCAGGCCGAGGACTTCCTCCGTCGAGCGCTTCCAGTTTTCGGTGGAAAAGGCGTATAGCGTCAACCACTTGATCCCCAGATCCGGGGCGGCCTTGACGATCTCGCGCACTCGCTCGGCGCCCTTGCGGTGGCCCACCAGGCGCGCCCAGCCCCGGTTCGTGGCCCAGCGGCCATTGCCGTCCATGATGATCGCCAGATGGTTGACCGGCCGAGCGACGGCCTCCACCTGCAAGTCCTTCGACAAACGCCGTCCTCCCGCTGCAGGTCAGACCTGCATGATCTCCGCCTGCTTGGCTTCCAGAGCCTTGTCGACCGCGGCAATCGCCTTGTCGGTCAACTCCTGCACTTCGTCCGACCAGAACTTCTGGTCATCCTCGCCCATGCCCTGCGCCTTCGCCTTCTTGATCTGGTCCATGCCGTCCCGCCGCACATTCCGAATCGCAACCTTCGCGGCTTCGGCATACTGCGCTGCAACTTTGGTCAATTCGCGGCGGCGTTCTTCGTTCAGCTCGGGGATCGGCAGGCGGATCAACGGGCCGTCGGTGACCGGGTTGATCCCGATGCCAGATTCGCGGATCGCCTTTTCCACCTTGGAAATCATCCCCTTGTCCCAGACGTTGATCACCACCATCCGCGGCTCGGGGACGTTCACGGTGCCCAGCTGGTTGATCGGGGTCATCTGGCCATAGGCTTCGACCTGGATTGGCTCGACGATCGACGCGGAAGCTCGTCCGGTCCGCAACGAGCCGAACTCTGTCTTCAGCGCCGCCATCGCGCCATCCATCCGGCGCTGAATCGCATCGGTGTCGATCTCGATTTCTTCATGAGCCATTTGCCTGGTCCTTCTCTTCCCCTGCCGGGCTGCCCACCCTGCGTTTTCGCGCTCTATAGCAGAGCCGCGCGGGCCCGGTATAGGCCAAAGCTCCGTACAGTCTTCAAGCGGGACTTCAGGCTCTTTACCAAAGGTCGCGCTTCTCACCCCAAAGTGATACGGACATGCGGGCGAAAAAGCCTAGTCCTGAACCCGCGTGTAAGTGCCCTTACCCGCAAGGATCCCCCGGAACCCGCCAGGCTCGTCCAAAGAGAAGACGATGATTGGCAGGTTGTTGTCCCGCGCGAGGGCGATGGCCGTTGCATCCATCACGCCCAGATGCTTTTCCAGCACCTCGTCATAGGTGACATGGTCATAGCGCTTGGCGTCGGCGTGCTTCTTCGGGTCCTTATCATAGACCCCGTCAACCTTGGTGCCCTTGAAGATCGCCTGGCAGGCCATTTCGGACGCCCGCAAGGTCGCAGCCGTGTCGGTGGTGAAATACGGGTTCCCGGTCCCCGCGGCGAAGATGCAGACCCGCTTCTTCTCCAGGTGCCGGACCGCGCGGCGGCGAATGTAGGGCTCACAGACCTGGTCCATCGGGATGGCGCTGATCACCCGGGTGAAGACGCCAATCGCCTCAAGTGCCGATTGCATTGCCAGCGCATTCATCACCGTAGCCAGCATCCCCATGTAGTCGGCTGTCGTCCGCTCCATTCCCTGCGCGCTGCCCTGCAGGCCCCGGAAGATGTTTCCGCCGCCGATCACCATGCAGATCTCAACGCCCAGGTCGCGGACCGACTTCACCTCTTCAGCGATGCGGTTCACTGTCGGCGGGTGCAGGCCATATCCCTGGTCGCCCATCAGCGCCTCGCCCGAGATTTTCAGCATCACGCGGCTGTACTTGGTGGCTGTCTCCGGCATGGGACCCCTGCATTTCGTTTTATGTTTGGACTGCGCCGCAAAATGTCGCAAAACCGCGGCAGGTTCAACTGCCGATCGGGTGGGGTTTCAAGGTGCAGATCGGAAGCGTTTCGCGTGAGGCTCCTGTCCTGATCGCAGGCCCCACCGCCAGTGGCAAATCCGCCCTGGCGATGGAGCTTGCAGCGCGGGACGGACGGCTTATCGTCAACGCCGATGCGCTGCAGGTTTACGCTAATTGGCGCATCCTGACTGCACGCCCTTCCCGTTCAGACGAAGCGGCCCTGCCTCATGCGCTTTACGGTCACGTTGCCCCTGACGCTCCCTACTCGGTGGGCCACTGGCTGCGCGACATGGCTGGTCTTCTGGACCAACCGGTGGTCATTGTCGGAGGAACCGGCCTGAATTTCAGTACCCTGACCAAGGGGCTTGCCGAGGTGCCCGAAATTCCGCCCGCCGTCCGAGCCGAGGCGGACACCCGCCGCGCTGCCGAGGGACACGCGGCCCTCCTGGCCGAGCTTGACGCCGCCACTGCCACCCGGATCGACCGGCAGAACCCCGTCCGCATCCAGCGCGCCTGGGAGGTGCTTCATGCCACCGGGCGGGGTCTGGCAAGTTGGCAGGACGACACGCCTGCACCGCTTTTGGACCTATCCCGGACCGAAGCGTTGGTCCTAGTGCCCGAGGTGGATTGGCTGAACGTCCGCATCGATCGTCGGTTTCGAGAGATGCTGGACGAAGGAGCGCTGGACGAAGCCAGCGCAAACCTTTCCAGCTGGGACCCAAAGCGTCCCTCGTCCAAGGCGATTGGCGCGCCGGAGCTGATCGGGCACCTAAAGGGCGAGATGAGCTTGCCTGCCGCCATCGAGGCCGCAGTTACTGCCAGCCGGCAATACGCCAAACGGCAGCGAACCTGGTTCAGATCGAACATGAAGGCCTGGCGCCACCTTTCCCTTCCGTGACTTGAGGTTGCAGGGCAAAGCTTAAGCAGTTTTTCGCTTGCCCACAAAGTTATGCACAAGAATATCCAACATCCGTGGATAACTTCCGCAGTGTCGCGCCGATTCCGCTTGGGTTGGATGCGGCGGGCTGCTTTACTCCCCTGGTCAGCGCCTCTGCCACAGGATCTGCCGTCAAATGATTGCCTCTGCCGCCGTTTCAAGCTTGCGTCTGGTTGCCATCCCTCGCCTTGCGTCCGGCGGTCGCTGGCGCGTCGAAGCCATGCGCTCGCTGTCCGAACCCTGCCTTCTGTGGTTTACCAAGGGCCAGGGCCGCATCACGATCTCGGGGGTGACGCGCGGCTATACGGCACATAATGCGGTCTTCATCCCCGCCGGCGTCATGCACGGGTTCGAGGCCGGGTCGCAGGTCTTCGGCACGGCGGTCTTCTTCGGTCGCGATCCGAACGTGGTCCTGCCCAAGACCCCGCAGCACCTGCGCATCCGCGAGGTTCACGCTCAGCAGGAAGTGAACGTTCTACTTGATTCGATCCTGCGCGAACTGGAAAGTGACACCCCTGCCAACGAACGCGCGACCGAAGCCTATGTCGGTTTGCTGGGCGTCTGGCTGGAACGTCAAATACGCAAGGCTGATCCCTTCGAGGGTCCTCGGCAGGATGCAACCCGCAAGCTCGTCGCACGATACACTGCGCTGCTGGAGCGCAACTTCCGGACCGGGATGAACGTCGCCGACTTTGCCGCAGCCCTTGGCGTGACGCCGACCCATCTGACCCGCTGTTGCAATGCCGCCTGTGGCCGCCCGGCCTCGGCCCTGCTGCAGGACCGCCGGATCTTCGAGGCGCGCAAGCTTCTGTCGGAAACCCGCATTCCCGTTGGCCGCATCGCCGAACAGCTTGGCTTCAACTCTGCCGCCTACTTCACGCGTGCCTTCCAGCATGTCACCGGCAAATCCCCGACAGCCTTCCGCCGCGCGGGTTGACGCATCTTGCGGGCAAGCCGCATCCGAAATCGACGCATTGATGTCGCTACTATCGCATCGATTGTCGAAAGCAGCCGTTGACGGACTGCCGAAAAAGATGCGCAATGGAGGCTGGGGTGTTGGTATCTCGGTGACGCTTGGATCGGTCCGGCAAGGGTCGGATCGCCGCATGGGCGGGACATGAAGCACTGCCACAAATAGATAAAACCCACAGGGAGACGAAGATGAAAGACCTGAATTACGAAGCCGAGCTGCATCCTGCGGCACACATGCATGCCACCGAATACGCGGAAGGAAAACTCAGCCGTCGCGAGTTCCTGACCCGCACGACTGCGCTGGGCGTTTCGGCCGCTGCTGCCTATGGCCTGATCGGCCTGCCCGCCCCTGCCCAGGCGCAAGAGGCGAAGGTCGGCGGCAAGATCCGCGTCGCGATGGAAGTGAAGGGCACCAAGGACCCGCGTCTGGCCGACTGGCCGCAGATCGCGAACATCTATCGCGGCTGGCTGGAGTACCTGATCCAGTACAACCCGGATGGGTCCTTCGAAGGCCGTCTGCTGGAAAGCTGGGACGCCAACGCCGACGCGACCCAGTACACCCTGAAAGTGCGTCAGGGCGTGACCTGGAACAACGGCGAGCCCTTTACCGCAGACGACGTTGTCCGCAACTTCGCCCGTTGGACCGATGGCAACGTCGAGGGCAACGCAATGGCGTCCCGCTTCCCGGGCCTCGTGGATGAAGCCACCAAGACCTTGCGCGAAGGCGCCGTGGTCAAGGTCGACGACACCACTGTTCAACTGAACCTGTCGGCATCGGACATCGCCGTGGTGCCAAACCTCGCCGACTACCCGGCCGCTGTGGTGCACTCCTCGTTCCAGGACGGCCAGGACCCGGCCACCAACGCCATCGGTACGGGCCCATACATCCCGCAGGAAGTTTCGGTCGGCCAGAAGGCCATCCTGGTCCGCGCGCCGAACCACACCTGGTGGGGTGGCACCGCGCCGCTGGACGAAGTCCACTACATCGACTTCGGCACTGACCCGGCAGCTATGGTCGCGCTGTTCTCCTCGGACGAGGTGGACTCGAACTATGAATCGGTCGGCGAATTCATCGACATCCTCGATGGCATGGGCCTGACCAAGGAAGAACTGGTCACCGCCTCGACCATCGTGGTGCGGATGAACTCGTCCTCGGACCTCTACAAGGACAAGGCTGTCCGCTCGGCGATCCAGCTGGCGATCGACCCGAAGGTCGTTCTGGAACTGGGGTACAACAACCTCGGAGCCACCGGCGAGAACCACCACATGTTCCCGATCCATCCGGAATATCCGACGCTTCCTCCGCAGACGATCAGCGCCGCTGGCCTGATGCCCGCGCTTGAGGCTGCAGGCCTGAAGGACACCGAGTTCGAAGTGATCTCGCTGGACGACGGCTGGGAAGCGGCGACCACCGCTGCGGTTCAAGCCCAGCTTAAGGACGCTGGCATGAACATCAAGCACACGGTCATGCCGGGATCGACGTTCTGGAACGACTGGCAGAAGTATCCCTTCTCGTCCACGACCTGGAACCACCGTCCGCTGGCCGTGCAGAACATGAGCCTTGCCTACACCTCGACCGGCTCGTGGAACGAAACTGCGATGGCCAACCCCGAGTTCGACGCGCTGATGGCCCAGGCCCTGTCTCTGGCCGATGCCGACAAGCGGCGCGAGCTGGCGGCGAAGATGGGCACGATCCTGCAAGAGGAAGGCTACATCATCAACCCGTTCTCGCGGTCGCTCTACAGCCACCACAAGGAAGGCTACGCCGGACTGGGACACCACCCGTCCTTCGAACACCACCACTACAAGTGGTCGGTGGCCTGATAGGCCTGACCGGCTGAATCATCGGACAGGGGCGCGCATGCCGCGCCCCTGACAGTGGGTCATTTCGCAACGAGGACCGGCATGGGACTGTTCGTGCTCCGGCGACTGGGTGTCATGCTACTGACGGCCCTCGCCCTGACCTTTGTGGTCTTCTATCTGACCAATCTGCAACCGAACCTGGAAAAGCTCGCCCGAACCGAAGGGTCCGTTCGGATGACGGACGAAGCGGTGCAGGACTGGATCGCGCAGAACGGACATTCCGGATCAGTCTTCGGACGCTACGGCCAATGGCTTGGTATAGTTCCGGGCTGGACCTACACCGATGAAAAGGGCCAGACCCGTGGTCGGTGCTTCGAGATCGGTCAGGACCCAGCAACAGCGCGCAAATATTGCGGACTGCTTCAGGGGGACTGGGGCTATTCGACCTTCTTCAAATCGCCGGTTCTGGACTCGCTTGGCGAAAAGCTTGCCGCAACCGGCTGGCTGATGCTGGCCGTCATGCTGGTGATGGTGCCGTCGTCGCTGCTCCTTGGCGTACTTTCGGGCATGCGTGAAGGCTCGGCGACCGACCGGACGTTGTCCACCTTCTCGATCGCCTCGACGGCAACGCCGGAATATGTCTCGGGCGTCATCCTGGTCGCACTTCTGGCGACAGCGGCCACGGGGATCTCTCCGATCCTTGCCGACTACGGGCTGATCGAGGCGAAGAAGACCCTGTTCCTCGCCTCGGCCACTTCGGCGATGGACGACATCACCTTCTGGAACTTCACGCTGCCAGTGATGACCATTGCTCTGTACGGCATCGGCTATATTGCCCGAATGACCCGGGCCTCGATGACCGAGGTGATGACCCAGCAATACATCCGCACCGCAAGGCTGAAGGGCGTGCCGTTCCGCACCGTGGTGATGCGCCACGCACTGCGCAACGCGCTGATCGCCCCTTTCACCGTCATCATGCTGCAGTTCCCATGGCTTCTGAACGGCGTGGTGATTGTGGAAAGCCTGTTCAACTACAAGGGTTTCGGCTGGACGCTGGTCCAGGCCGCCTCGAACAACGACATCCCGCTTCTATTGGCCTGTTCGGTCGTGGCCGTGGTCGTCGTCCTTCTGACACAGCTGATCTCGGACATCGGCTACGTCTTCCTGAACCCTCGTATCCGCCTGGCGTGAGGAGAGACAGACATGGAAGCCCTCACCTGGACTGGATCGGCCGGAACGGTGCTCTTGCCCGTATTCCAGCTGGCCCTTCTGGCTCTTGCAATCGCACTTCTCGCCAAACTGCTTTTCGTACTGGCCGGACTTGATGCGCCGCAGTTGCCAGGCCCCGACGGCACCACGACGGGGAGGTCTCCCGGCTTCATGGCCAGCATGGCCATCCGCTACAGCTTCTTTGCCGCGCTCGCTGCCGTACTCTGCATTCTTGCTGCAGGGGCCGTCAGACCCTCACCGGTTGAGGCGGGGATCCTTGGCGCCATGGCCGTTCGGTTCTGGCCCGTCTGGCTGGCACTTGTCGCGACCTTTGTCCTGTCGATCCGGTACCGACGCAAACTGGGGCTCTACGGCAAACTTTTCGATTCCACCGTCGGAATGATCGGCTTTGCCATCGTCATGTTCTGGGTCTTCACCGCGATCTTCGCCGATGTGATCATCACGCAGGACCCGTTTGGGCAATTGTCCGGACTGAAGAACAAGCCGCCGGGCATCGCTGCCCCGGACAGCGTCTATGGCTGGTATCTTCTTGGCGGTGACCACCTCGCCCGCGACGTGTTCAGCCGCATGGTGATGGGCGCGCGCGAGGTCCTGAAAATCGCCCCGGCTGCGACGCTGTTCGCCTTCATGGTTGGCATCACGCTTGGCCTGCCTGCTGGATATCTCGGCGGCAAGCTTGACACGTTCTTGTCGTTCCTGGCGAACCTCGTACTGGCATTTCCGGTCATCCTTCTGTTCTACCTGCTGGTCACGCCGGAAATCCGCGACACCGGGATTCCCATCGTCCTTGCGGCGCTGCTGTTCGTCTTCCCTATCATCTTCCTCTGCACGCTCTGGAACAGCCGCTACTACACCAATCCGCCGCGCAGGAACCTTTATGTGGGCCTCACGCTTCTCATCGGCCTCTGGGCCTATTCCGGACTAGCCTTCAACATGGACCCGCTCGGCATATGGTCGATGGAGCCGAACATGCTGAACGTGTTCGTTTCGGTCGTCTTCGTGAACTCGCCCGGCGTGTTCCGGATCGTCCGGGGCCTCGTCATGGACATCAAGGCGCGCGACTACGTGGCCGCGGGCCAGACCCGTGGCGAAGGTCCCTGGTACATCATGCTGTGGGAGATCCTGCCCAATGCCCGTGGCCCCCTCATCGTCGATTTCTGTCTCCGCATCGGCTACACCACCATCCTTCTCGGCACGCTCGGCTTCTTCGGCCTCGGCGTGACGCCAGAATCCCCCGACTGGGGCAGCACGATCAACTACGGCCGCCGCCTCTTGGCCATCGCGCCCCATCCGGCGGTCGTCCCCGCCTTCGCCCTCATGTCGCTCGTCCTCGGCCTCAACCTCCTCGCCG
>JBJTSJ010000378.1:0-6342 GCA_046076605.1 Tabrizicola sp. | reverse complement strand
GCCGCCGAGCAGGAGCTGATCCTTGCCCGTGACCACGCCGTCGCGGGAGAACTGGCCAAAGCGCAGCTACTGGCAGTCATGAGCCATGAGATGCGGACGCCCCTGAACGGCATCCTTGGCACGATCCAGTTGATCGAAGGCACCAGCCCTTCGCCCAAGCAGCGCAAATTCATTGCGGCCATGAAGACTTCGGCCGAGCTGCTGCTGCATCACGTCAACGGCGTCCTCAGCATGTCGCGGGCCGAAGCCGGGCAGCTTGACCTGCAGCCCATCGATCTTGATCCGGCCGATCTTGTTCAGGAACTGGTCGAAAGTCAGCGCCACGCGATCGAAGGCAACGGCAACCGGATCACCTGCGACACCTCGGCCGCGCCTGGCCTGATCACTGCCGATCCGCTGCGACTGCGGCAGGTGATCCTGAATCTGATCGGAAATGCGAACAAGTTCACCCGCAATGGCGACATTCTGGTGGAATGCGACAGGACGGCGGACGGCAACCAGGTCGAGTTCCGGGTCATCGACACCGGCATTGGCATCGCCGAGGCGGATCTGGAACGGATCTTCGAGGAATTCCAGACACTTGATACCAGCTATGGCCGGCTGGCCGAAGGCACCGGACTTGGTCTTGCGATTTCGCGCAGGCTGGTGCGGGCCATGGGTGGCGAAATCGGCGTCGACAGCGAGCCGGGGGAAGGCAGCCTGTTCTGGTTGCGCTTGCCAATTGGTCGTGTGGGTGCGGTGACTGAAAGACCAGCGCCGCAAGAGAAGCCGACGCCTCGTCCCATAGTCTCGCCAGAGACCGCGCAAGCGATGACCCTGCTTCTGGTCGAAGACAATCCGATCAACCGGCTGGTCGCACGCGAAATGCTGCAAGCTGCCGGGCATCAGGTCGTAGAGGCGCATGATGGCCGCGAAGGCGTTCGTCTGGCGGGCATGAAGCGCTTTGACGCCATCCTGATGGACATCAGCATGCCAGAGCTGGATGGCGTGCAGGCGACCCGGATCATCCGCAGTGAGGATGGGCCGAACCGCAGGACTCCGATCATCGCCCTGACGGCGCATGCCATGCCCGAGGACACCCGCCGGTTCCTTGAGGCCGGGATAAACGACACCCTTCTGAAGCCGCTCGGCATGGAGACGCTGAACGGCCTGCTGGCCCGTGTCGCAGACGCAGATAGCCATGCACCTGAAAGACCCGCCGGGCTTTCAAAGGTGATCGCCGATCTGGCGCGTCAGATCGGGGCGGCACCAGCCCGGCACCTGCTGACCGGCTTCCGCGCCGAAGGCGAGGCACTGGTTCAGCGGTTCGGGACGGTGGCCTGGAGCGATGAGACCGCGGAGACCCGTGCCCAGGCGGTTCACAAGCTTGCCGGGTCGGCCGCCATTCTGGGGGCGAACACGGTACGGGCGATCCTTCAGGGGCTGGAAGGCAGCTATCGCCGGGGAGATTTCGCTGAAGCCTCGGCAGGCCTTGGACAGCTTGCCGGGGCCTGGCTGGCCACGCGTGATGAGATCGACCGCATGCTTGCGGACCCGGTGCTGGATGGCGATGTGCCGGCCGACAATGGCAGCTTGGCGGCAGGGCGGCCGCCTAGCTGACCCCGTTTGCCTTGGCGATGAAATCGGTCAGGTGCGGGACATAGTCTTCCGGCCCCGCCCCGCCTTGTGCCATCGCCGAGGCGAAACTGTTCTTCGCCGCGCTGGCCATCGTGGTGGTGACCGTCGCCGCGTTGGCCATGCTTTCCAGATAGCGCAGGTCCTTGTAGGCGTTCGACAGGGTAAAGCGATGCGCCTCGCGGTTGCCCTCCAAGGCGTAGCCCATGAAGGTCTGGTAAAAGCCGCAGTCCATTCGGCCGCCGCGGATCACGCTGTCAAAAGTTGCGGTGGAGATGCCGACCTTGGCGGCCACGGCCAGCGCCTCGGCATAGATCGCGGCGTAGCCCAAGGAGAGGAAGTTGTTCAGTAGCTTCATCCGGTGCCCGTCGCCCACCCGGCCGATGTGGACGATCTTGCCCGCCCAGGTGGCGATGACGGGCTGGATGCGTTGGAAGACGTCGGGGTCGGCTCCCACCATGCAGTCGAGTGTGCCCGCCCAGGCCTCCTTCGGCGTGCGGGACAGGGGGGCATCGGCGAAATGGATGCCTTTGGCAGCAAGGTCGGTGGCAAGGCGTTCGGTGACCGTGGGGTCCGAGGTGGAGCAGTCGACAATCACCGCGCCGGGCCGCAGGTGCGGGGTCATCCGCGCCACAGCCTCGGCCACCTGGGGTGAGCCGGGAAGGGTGAGGAAGATGATCGTTGACCTTGCGGCGAGATTTTCCATGGTCGCCTCGGTCGCGCCCCTGCCGATCAGGTCATCCAGGGGCGCGCGGTTGCCGTGGGCGGTGACGGTCAGGGGGTAGCCCTTCTCGACGATGTTCTTCGCCATGCCGTGGCCCATCAGGCCGGTGCCGATGAAACCGATGTGTTCCTGGGTCATTGGGGGTCTCCTTTGGGCGGAGAGTGCGGCAGGGGGGCCGGGTTGACAATCCCTCCGGGCCGGGGCGCAGTGGGCGCGGTTCAAAAGGGAGGCCCACATGTTTCGCGCGCTGGTTCTGGAGAAGGAAGGCGATGCTGCCGTGGCTCACGTCCGCGAGTTGGAGGACAGCGCGCTGCCGGCGGGGGACGTGACGGTGGCGGTCGAGTATTCGACGCTGAACTACAAGGACGGCTTGGCCCTGTCCCCGACCGGCGGGGGGATCGTGCGGACTTATCCGCATGTGGGGGGCATCGACTTTGCCGGGACGGTCGAGGCGTCTTCGGATGGGCGGTATCGCCCTGGCGACAAGGTGGTGCTGACCGGCTGGCGGGTGGGTGAGGTCCACTGGGGCGGCTATGCCCAGAAGGCGCGGGTGAAGGCGGACTGGCTGGTGCCGCTGCCCTCCGGCTTGACCAGCCGGCAGGCGATGGCGGTGGGGACGGCGGGGTTCACCGCGATGCTGGCGGTGATGGCGCTGGAGGAGCATGGGCTGGTTCCGGAGAAGGGCGAGGTGCTGGTGACCGGGGCTGCGGGCGGAGTGGGGTCGGTGGCGGTCGCTCTTCTCGCGAACCTTGGGTATCAGGTCGCGGCGGTGACGGGGCGGGCGGAGACGGAGGGATATCTGCGCGACCTTGGGGCGGCCCGGATCGTGCCGCGGGCGGAGCTGGCGGAGACGGTGAAGCGGCCGCTGGAGAGCGAGACCTGGGCTGGCTGTGTCGATGCAGTCGGGGGTGCGATGCTGGCGCGGGTGTTGGGGCAGATGAAGTACGGGGGGTCGGTTGCGGCGGTGGGGCTGGCGGGGGGATCGAGCCTGCCGGCCTCGGTGATCCCGTTCCTGCTGCGGGGGGTGAATTTGCTGGGGATCGATTCCGTGACAGTCCCTTATGAGCGGCGGGTGCGGGCCTGGGGGCGGGTGGTGTCGGACCTGCCGATGGGGAAACTGGAGGCAATGGTGCGGCCGGCGGTGCTGGCGGACCTGCCCGAGCTGGGCGCGGCGATCCTGAAGGGGGGCGTGCAGGGGCGGGTGGTGGTGGATGTGAACGGGTGAGCCCCTCTGTCCACGCAGGACAGGGTGGGATCCGCTAAGGATTCCAATAGCTTAGTTGTGGGCGTTAGGGATTCGTTGACGCATCTTGGCGGTGCGCTGTAGCGCACCCTACGGGGGTCGGGCTGAAGCCCGACCTGCAGCGGGTGGGCTAGGTTGGGGTCATGCCGGAGCGGATCGTTGTCGCGGTGCGGAGGTAGTGGTCGCGCAACAGCTGTTCGGCCAGCGCGGTGTCGCGGGCTAGGGTGGCGTCGGCGATGGCACCGTGTTCGGCGTCGATGTCGCGTCTCTGCGGGCCGGCGGCGGTGAGGGCGGGGATGCGGTAGCGCTCGGTCGCGGCGTAGAGGCGTTCGAAGAAGTCGAGGAGCCAGTCTGACCCGCAAGCCGCCAGAAGGGCGCGGTGGAAGGCGTGGTGGCGGGTCTTGAGCTCGTCCACGTCGCCATCCGCGCGACCGGCCTGGCGGCGGAGCGCGTAGAGGGCGGCGACCACGGAGGCCTCCCACGCGTCGTCGCCACGGGCGATGGAGAGGCGGAGCGCCTCGGATTCCACAAGGAGGCGGGCGTGGAGGGCGTCCTCGAATTCGGCGAGCGAGCGGGCGGAGACGCGGAAGCCGCGGAGGGATTCGGCGGTGACCAGGCGTTCGGCTTGCAGGCGGTTCAGTGCCTCACGCAGGGGGGAGAAGCCCATCCCGTAGCGTTCGGACAGGTCGGCCAGGCGCAGGGGGCTTTCAGGGGCGAAGCAGCCCTCCACGATGTCCTTGCGCAGGGAAACATAGGCTTTTTCGGCCAGGGTCATGGGGGCATCCTTGTCTGGCGGTGAGTGTAGCCAGCGCTGGTTGATCGTGCAATTCGATAATTTTCGAAAATCTCTGTTGCCATCGAAAATTCATGCTGGCATGTTTGCGTCGTCGGAACAGGGAGGTCGGTCATGGCCAAGGGACGCGAGAACCACCGCGAGGATGTGATCGGGCGGGCCAATGTCGAGGATACGCCGGAACTGCTGGCCTATTACGAGGAGCTGGAGGGGTTCCACGCGGGTGCCCTGTGGACGGTGGCGAACAAGATCGAGCCGTGGCAGCCCAAAAGCCAGTCGGTGCCAGTGGTCTGGCAGTATCGCGATCTGCGGGACCACGTGATCCGGTCGGTGGACCTGGTGACGCCGGAAAAGGCGGGGCGGCGGGTGATCTATCTGTCGAACCCGGGGCGGCAGGACGTGGCGGCGGCGGTGGGCTGGATCTACGCAGGGCTGCAGGTGATGAACCCCGGGGAGGTCGCCTCGGCGCACCGGCACTCGGCATCCGCGATCCGGTTCATCATGGAGGGGCGGGGGGCGTACACGGTGGTCGACGGCCACAAGATGACGCTGGGGGCGAATGATTTCGTGCTGACGCCGAACGGGACCTGGCATGAGCATGGGGTGTCGGAGGACGGGTCGTTGTGCCTGTGGCAGGACGGGCTGGACATCCCCTTTGTCAACGCGATGGAGGCGAACTTCTACGAGGTGCATCCGGACCTGAACCAGGTCGTGGGCCATGCGGTGGACGACATGACGAAGACCTGGGGCAATCCGGGGCTGACGCCCTATGGGGAAAGCTGGCGCAAGGGCTATAGCCCGATGTTCAAATATGAATGGGCGCCGACCTATGAGGCTTTGTCCCGATATGCGGGGTGCACTGAGGGCAGTCCGTATGACGGGGTGATGATGGAGTATGTGAACCCGGTGACGAACGGCCCGGTGATGCAGACCCTCGGCGCCAGCATGCAGATGTTGCGGCCGGGGGAGCGGACGAAGGCCCACCGGCATACCGGCAGCTACCTCTACCATGTGGCCAAGGGGCGGGGGCATTCTATCATCAACGGCAAGCGGTTCGGCTGGGCGGAGCGGGACATCTTCTGCGTGCCGTCCTGGGCCTGGCATGAGCATGTCAATGGCTCGGACCGCGAGGATGCCTGCCTCTTCTGCCTGAACGACCTTCCGGTGATGCGGGCGCTGGGGCTGTATCGCGAAGAGGCCTTTGGGGAAAACGGCGGGCAGCAGCCGCTTTTGTAGGGATAGACCATGAAACTGGTGACGTATCGCGCGTCCGTCGAGGGCGCGGCGCGGCTTGGGGTGATCGAGGGCGACCTGGTCGTGGACGTGGAGCGGCTGGCGGCGGCGCAGGGGGAAGCCTTGCCCGCGTCGATGCTGGGGCTGATCGAATTGGGGCGGCCGGTGCTGGAGTGTTTGCGCGCCTGTCTGGAGGCGGCGGGGGGGCGGCACAAGCCGGGGACGGCGACGGCGCTGGCCAACGTGCGGCTTCTGGCGCCGATCCCGCGGCCGCGGAAGAATATCTTCGGCATCGGACTGAACTATGTCGAACATGTCGCGGAAAGTGCGGCGTCGCTCGACACCTCGAAGGACCTGCCGAAGCAGCCGGTGGTGTTTTCCAAGCCCCCGACCACGGTGATCGGGCCGGGCGACGCCATTGAGCACAATGCGAAGATGACGAAACAGCTGGACTGGGAGGTGGAGCTGGCGGTGATCATCGGCACCACGGCGCGGCGTATCCGGCGTGAGGAGGCGCTGGCCCACGTATTCGGCTATTCGGTGATGATCGACGTCTCCGCCCGTGACAACCGGCGGGCGGGGCAGTGGATCTTTTCCAAGGGGATGGACAGCTATGCCCCCTTCGGTCCCTGCATCGTGACGGCGGATGAGATCCCGGACCCGCAGGTCCTGGACCTGTGGCTGACGGTGAACGGGGTGGAAAAGCAGCGGTCGAACACGCGTCACATGGTGTTC
>JBJTSJ010000377.1:0-3354 GCA_046076605.1 Tabrizicola sp. | reverse complement strand
TGGCCAGCATCTCGACCTTTTCGCGGGCCTCCGCCTTTTACCGAGCTTCGAATGTGGAAATCGCCTTGGCGACGGACTTCTGCAAATCCCGTAGGTCAGCGAGCGACGTGGCCGAAAGGTTGAAATCAGGCATCTGGTGCTATGGTTGATTCAATACCGCAGGCGTAATCGTGCCGAGCCCGCGCGGCCTTCCGAGAGACGAGCGGGGCAGGGGGCGTGGGTGGGGCGTGGAGATCACTTTCTCCCTTCCCGGGATGGCTCCCCGTGGGCCTGACATTGCCGGATGAGATCGGTCTGAGCCTGTCTGCTGGGGTTTCTCCCCCCTGTGATCCGGCTGAGGCACCTTCCCTTCGACGGACAATCCCCTAAGCCCGTTCGGTTTCCTGCCCGCAACCCCAACTCCTGCCCGGGCCGTGTTGCCCTGTGCCAGGGCTGCCCGCGCCACTCCGTGCCCTCGGAGGTTTCCAGCTGGTCCATGCCCAGCCGTGCGGACGTCCCCCGACAGGCTTCTGCCGGGCCTTTTCGAAGGGATGGTCCCTTCAGCGAAATCCAGGAGAAACACCATGCAGAACATCGTCATCCTCGCAGGCAACATCGGTCAGGCCCCGGAAGCCCGCACCACCCAGGGCGGCACGAAGATCACCCACTTCACCCTCGCCACCTCGCGTCCCCGCCTCTCGGAAGGCCGCGCGGTCCGCGACGAGCACGGCTACCGCGTGATGGACACCGAATGGCACCGCATCACCTGCTTCAACGGCCTCGGCAAGTCGGTCGCCGAGAACTGCGAGAAGGGCATGAAGGTCCTCGTCCAGGGCCGCATCCACTACACAAAATGAACCGATGCGGCGGGCGTCGACCGCTACGGCTGCGAGATCATCGCCGAGAAGATCGACTTCCTCAGCCGCCCGAAGGCGGCCGAGGGCGAAGCGCCCGAGCTGGTCGATCGCGACGATGAGGTCGGCTTTTAAGCCGACCCACACCCTGGCCCGGCGGGGGAAACCCGCCGGGCTGAAGTAGCTGCCGCAGGCACCAAGATGCGAACTACGATGCCCCGTCGTGCCAATCTCGAATGGATCGGTACAGATTGCTCATCGCAAGGCCGGTCAGCATTCCGCTGGTCAGGAATGGGACGCTCTCCGAAAACTTCGGTTCCGCCTCACCGTCTGCCGTGAAGTGAAAGGTGCCGGTCTCCTCGGCTTCGTTCTTTGCAAAGGACCATGTTCCAAGAAATTCACCGTCGCGGGTCACGACATCGCCGTTTTCGGCGCCGCCCTCTGCCCCCATCAGGTTAATCGGATATCTGAGTTCCATAGATTGCAAAGCCTCATTGCGGTCGGTTTCTTTGTCCGACACCAACCTGGCGGGCCGAACGATCGTGTCGGAGGAGGTTGGCAGTGATACCCGAAGCTGCCGCTGGCTATTCGGCCTCACCCGTGGTCGCAAGTCGCTCCTTCGTTGCCAGTTGATCTGCGATCTCGGGCAATTCAACTCGGCGCGTCTGCGGAATCACGGGACCAGCGCCCCGGATATGCGGCATGCGAAACACCTTTTCGGGCCTCGCCATGTGTTTCATGTAATGGCCCGCTACCCAGTGCGCGCGCCTTTTCCCTGAGGGGTCTTCAGGATTCCGCTCTACATGCGTTGCCATCAGCTGGATCTTGCCAGCGGACCCCAGCCGAACACGGGTAACAAGCGTGTCGGGAAGCGGCTTCCCTGCCTTTTCGGCGCGCCGCCGCTCAGGTCGACTGAACGCTTGAACCTCCTCGGTTTCGATCATGCCCTTGTATTTCAGCATCGAACACATCGTGGCCACGACCGCCACGAAGTGGCTGCAGACTTCGCTTTCGCCTTTAAGGGCGGCCTCACCATCTGGATGCTTCGGTCCCAACAGTGCCGCTTCATAGGTCGGGGTAAAGATCAATTCGCCGTTCAGGCCCGAAGATTTCAAAACCAGAAGACTTGGGACGATCCCGTTGGCGGTAACGATCATGCGTTGCGTGTACATGCTATCGTCCACCACCGTCGTCAGGGCAACGTAAGAGCCTTCGCCGGTCGGGTCCGGGCACTCGACAATCAGTGCCGGGAACGGGAACTGGGCCTCCCGGTAGATTTCTTCTCGGCCAGCTGGTTTCGTCCCGTAGGCGAGGTCGGTCAACATTTGGACCGTTTCCTGGTCGATCCGGTAGTGCTGCGCATATGACAATACGTGCAGTTGCCTGTCGCGAAACTCCTGAAGGCGACCCATCAGTTCCGGGGAAATCCCGCCTTTGAAGGGACCGTTCGTGTCAAGGAAGCTTTGCGGGTAGCTCTCAAAGAACTTGGTCAGAACATCGATCATCAATCTGCCTTCGTGAAGTCGTCCGATTTCTTTGAACTGGGCATTACTGCGTGAGGGTGCAAGCCCCGCCCTTGCTGGCACAGACGCCGATGGGCCGGTTACTGGGCACCCGTCCGGCCCGCATGTCCGGCGGGGATCGAGAGTCCGAGTTTGGTTGGTCTTCCGGTGACGGGATGAGGGTCTGGGAGAATGGCTTCCGGCGCCTGTCGCGGAGTGTGACCTATGGGCGTTCAGGAAGTTCTGGAACCGGCGCGGACGAGTAAGACCGGCGGCTACAAGGTGGATGTGAGCCGGGGTGAGCGGAACGGGCGGGTGTCGTCGGAGTGGTTCAACCGGCCCGATGACGAGCGGTATCTCTCGCTCGACGATCTCTGGGCCTCGGTGAAGGGGCGGTCGGAGCGGAGCCGCAGCCGGGTGGTGCAGACAGCGGACATCCGGGTCGAAGCTGCGCGCGATAACCCCGAGCGGTTGCATCTGATGCTGCCGAAGGCACATGAACCGGTCGCGCCCACGCACTGGGCCTTCGGCCAGCTTGCCGGCATCGTCGGCGCTCCGGCCTCCTACCTGCGGCAGCTGCCCGCGCCGCTGGCGGGGATCAACCTTCAGTATGGCTTGGCCAAACACCGGGCTGAGCAGGTGAAGACATTAGAGACGGAAGACGGTCGCACGGAACTGCGCGCCGTGACCGGTCCCGACTATGGCCGCATCCATGATCATGAGCTGGTCGAGGCGGTACAGCGCATCGCGGGCAATGGCACCGGCGACACGCGCTGGAAGGTGCCGGGCGTGCTCGACTGGTCTACCGGGGTCTACAACCCCGATGTCGAAATCAGCCGGGACACGACCACGTTGTACGCTTCGGATCGCGATGTGTTTCTGTTCCTGGTCGATGATCACAACCCCATCGAAGCAGGGCGTCTGGCCGACGGCTCGCCAGACCTCTATTTCAGGGGATTCTACTGCTGGAATTCGGAGGTCGGCGCGAAAACTCTTGGAATCGCTAGCTTTTACTTGCG
>JBJTSJ010000376.1:0-11205 GCA_046076605.1 Tabrizicola sp. | reverse complement strand
AGAGGAACTGGTAATCCTGCTGCGGGATCACGCCCCCGCAGATCACGAGGATATCCTCCGCCCCCGCATCCTTCAGCGCCTGCACCAGCTTCGGCGCCAGGGTCTTGTGACCCGCGGCCTGGGACGAGATGCCGACGACATGCACGTCATTGTCGATGGCATCCTGCGCCGCCTCTTCGGGCGTCTGGAACAGCGGCCCCACATCGACGTCGAAGCCGATATCGGCGAAGGCCGTGGCGATCACCTTCGCGCCCCGGTCATGCCCGTCCTGCCCCATCTTCACCACCAGCATCCGCGGCCGCCGCCCCTCGGCCTCGGCAAAGGCCTCCACATCCTTCTGAATCTGCTGGAACCCCGCATCCCCCTCATAGGCCGCGCCATAGACCCCGGCCAAAGTCTTCACCTCGGCCCGATGCCGCCCGAACACCTTTTCCATCGCGTCCGAAATCTCTCCGACCGAGGCCCGTGCCCGGGCTGCCTCCACCGCCGCTTCCAGAAGGTTGCCACCCTCTCCGGCCCGCCGCGTCAGTTCCGCCAACGCCGCCTGGCACCGCGCCTCATCCCGCGACGCCCGCACCGCCTTCAGCCGCGCGACCTGGGCCTCGCGCACCGCCATGTTGTCGATGTCCAGGATGTCGATCGGGTCTTCCTTGTCCTTGCGGTACTTGTTGACCCCGACGATCACCTCGTCCCCGCGATCAATCATCGCCTGCCGCCGCGCGGCAGACTCCTCGATCCGCAGCTTCGGCATCCCCGAGGCCACCGCCTTGGTCATGCCCCCCATCGCCTCGACTTCCTCGATCAGCTTCCAGGCATCCTCGGCCAGCTGGTTGGTCAGGCTCTCGACATAGTAGGACCCGGCCAGCGGATCGACCACGTGAGTGATCCCAGTCTCCTCCTGCAACACCAGCTGGGTATTCCGCGCGATCCGCGCCGCAAACTCGGTTGGCAGGGCAATGGCCTCATCCAGCGCGTTGGTATGCAGCGACTGCGTCCCCCCCAGCACCGCCGCCATCGCCTCATAGGCCGTGCGGATGACGTTGTTGTAGGGGTCCTGCTCCTGCAACGACACGCCCGAGGTCTGGCAATGCGTCCGCAGCATCAGGGAGGACGTCTTTTTCGCCCCGAACCCGCTCATGATCCGGTGCCACAGCATCCGCGCCGCGCGGAGCTTGGCGACCTCCATGAAGAAGTTCATCCCGATGGCAAAGAAGAACGACAGCCGCCCGGCGAAATCGTCCACGTCCATCCCGCGCGCGATGGCGGCCTGCACATACTCCTTCCCATCGGCCAGCGTGAACGCCAGCTCCTGCACCAGGTTCGCGCCCGCCTCCTGCATGTGGTAGCCGGAGATCGAGATGGAGTTGAACTTCGGCATCTCGGCAGAGGTGTATTCAATGATATCCGCGATGATCCGCATCGAAGGCTCGGGCGGATAGATGTAGGTGTTCCGCACCATGAACTCTTTCAGGATGTCGTTCTGGATCGTCCCCGACAGGTCCGCCCGCGACACCCCCTGTTCTTCCCCCGCGACGATGAAATTCGCCAGGATCGGGATCACCGCCCCGTTCATCGTCATGGAAACGCTGATCTTTTCCAGCGGGATACCGTCGAAGAGTATTTTCATGTCCTCGACCGAGTCGATCGCGACCCCCGCCTTGCCCACATCCCCCACCACGCGCGGGTGATCCGAGTCATACCCCCGGTGCGTCGCGAGGTCGAAGGCCACCGACACCCCCTGCTGCCCGCCCGCAAGCGCCTTCCGGTAGAACGCATTCGACTCCTCGGCCGTGGAAAACCCCGCATACTGCCGGATCGTCCAGGGCCGCCCAGCGTACATCGTCGCCCGCACCCCCCGCGTGAACGGCGCCACGCCGGGCAATTCCCCCATCTGCGGCAGGCCCTGCACATCCGCCGCGGTGTACAGCGGCTTGACCGTGATCCCCTCCAGCGTCTGCCAGTTCAGGCTTGAAGGGTCCGCCCCCTTCAGCTCCTTCGAGGCCAGCGCCTCCCACTGCTTCAGGTCCATCACGCTCTCCATTCACACCGCTTGGGCTTTTGCCGGAAGGCCCCTATATGAAGGCCATGATACCCGTCGCCCGTCGTCCGTTCCTCGCCGCTCTGGCCCTTGCCATTCCGGCGCTATCCTTGCCGTCGTGGGCCGATGAGGCCCCCGCCTTCGCCCCGGTCCCCGCCTCTGAAGTGGCCGAAGCCGACCTCCTCTTCCTCCGCCGCCCGGTCGTGATCTTCGCCGACAGCCCCAATGACCCTGCCTTCGTCCGGCAGATGGAGCTTCTGGCCCGCTACACCGACGAGCTTGCCGCCCGCGACGTGATCCTTGTCACCGACACTGACCCCGCCAATCCCAGCGCCCTGCGCAAGAAACTCCGCCCCCGAGGCTTTTCGCTGGTGCTGATGGACAAGGACTGGAAGCCCTCGATCCGCAAACCCCTGCCATGGGAAGGACGCGAGATCGTCAACTCCATCGACAAGATGCCGATCGCGCGAAGCGAGGCGCTGGAGCGGAACCCGGCGGGGCGATAGGGCCGCCGCTGGTTGCAAGCAACGGATTTTCGCAGAAAATCCGTGACCCGCATCACTCGAACTCCATGATGACGTCGTCGACCTTCAGGCTCGCCCCTGCGGCCGCCTTGATCTTCTTGACCACGCCCCTCCGCTCGGCCTTCAGGATGTTCTCCATCTTCATCGCCTCGACGGTCGCCAGCGCCTGGCCTTCCTGGACCTCGTCGCCCTCGGCCACCGCGATCTTCACCACCAGGCCCGGCATCGGACAGAGGAGGTATTTCGACGTATCCGGCGGTGCCTTCTCCAGCATCAGGCCCGACAGCGCTTTCTGGCGCGGGGTCTGGACATGGACCTTCAGGTCCGCGCCGCGCAGGCGCATCCGGAAGCCCATCGGGATCTTGCCGACCTTGACCGCCAGCGTCTCACCCTCGATCCAGAGCCGCGCAAGGGGCTGTCCCGGCGTCCAGTCGCTTTCGACCCGCAGGCTGGTCCCATCCGCAAAGCTGACGGTCGAGCCGTTGTGGTCCGCCGCAACCTGCACCGCGAACTCGGACCCGCCCAGCGTCACGACCCAGTCATCCCCGACCCGACGGGTATGGTTGTCCATCGTCCCCGAAATCCGAGTGCGCCGGATTTCCGCGACCCGGTTCATCGCCGCCGCCGCCGCTGCCACGCGCCGCAGAAGGCTCGTGTCCAGCGCAGCCCCGGTGAACCCGCCCTGGTACTCCTCGGCGATGAAGGCGGTGGTGATTTGGCCAGCGGTAAAGCGCGGGTGGTCCATCACGGCGGAACAGAACGGCAGGTTGTGGCCGATCCCTTCGACCTCAAAGGTATCCAGCGCCAGCCGCATTTCCTCGATCGCATCGGCGCGGGTCGGCCCCCAGGTGCAGAGCTTCGCGATCATCGGGTCGTAGAACATGCTGATCTCGCCGCCCTCATAGACGCCGGTATCGTTCCGCACCACGCCGCCCCGTTCGGTCTTGCCCTCGGCCGGGGGCCGATAGCGGGTCAGGCGACCGATGGAGGGCAGGAAGTTCCGGTACGGGTCCTCGGCGTAAAGGCGGCTTTCCATCGCCCAGCCGTTGATCTTGAGGTCCTGCTGCTTGAAGGGCAGCGGCTCGCCATTCGCCACGCGGATCATCTGTTCGACAAGGTCCACGCCGGTGATCAGCTCGGTCACCGGATGTTCGACCTGCAAACGGGTATTCATTTCAAGGAAGTAGAAGTTGCGGTTGCCATCGACGATGAACTCCACCGTCCCCGCGCTGGTATAGCCCACCGCCTTCGCCAGCGCGCAGGCCTGTTCGCCCATCGCCTTCCGCGTCGCCTCGTCCAGGAACGGGCTCGGGGCCTCCTCAATCACCTTCTGGTTCCGCCGCTGGATCGAGCATTCGCGTTCATGCAGGTAGACGCAGTTGCCGTGCTTGTCGGCCAGCACCTGGATCTCGATGTGGCGCGGTTGGGTGACGAACTTCTCGATGAAGATGCGGTCGTCGCCGAAGCTGGCGGCGGCTTCGTTCTTCGAGGAATGGAACCCCTCGCGCGCTTCGGCGTCGTTCCAGGCGATCCGCATTCCCTTGCCGCCGCCGCCCGCGCTGGCCTTGATCATCACCGGATAGCCGATCTCTCCGCTGATTTTCACCGCCTCATCCGCGTCGGCGATCAGGCCCATGTAGCCGGGCACCGTCGAAACCCCCGCTTCCTGAGCAATCTTCTTCGAGGTGATCTTGTCGCCCATGGCTTCAATGGCGGGCGAAGGCGGCCCGACGAAGACCACACCCGCCGCCTCCAGCGCCGCCGCGAAGTTGCGGTTTTCCGACAGGAAGCCGTATCCCGGATGCACGGCTTGAGCGCCCGTCGCCTTGATCGCGGCCATGATCTTGTCGATCACGATGTAGGACTGGTTCGCCGGGGGCGGCCCGATATGCACCGCCTCGTCCGCCATCTGCATGTGCAGCGCATTGCGGTCGGCGTCGGAATAGACCGCCACCGTCTTGATCCCCATTTTGCGCGAGGTCTTGATGACGCGGCAGGCGATCTCGCCCCGGTTTGCGATCAGGATCTTGTCAAACATTGGCTCCCCCCAGTGGACATGCAAAAGGACCACCCGGGCGGTCGGCCCGGATGGTCCTTGAAGTGGTTTCAGCCCGCCCGAAGGCGGTTAGATCAGTAGCCCGTGTTGCAGGGCGGCAGGCCCAGCTCGATGCCACAGGTTGCAAGACCGGCCATCCCGCCCAGCGCGGCGCCGGCCAGCATGTTTTCGTCCAGCGCATCGGCGACCAAGGCGCCAGCGGCGGCACCGGCCATGCCACGGGACGCGGGGTCCTGCATGCAGCCGGCAAGGGACGTGGAAAGAAGAGCGAAGACGATAAGCGACTTCTGCATTTGGAACTGCCTCGTAGGTTTGTTGTTATTGTGCCGGATTCTACCGCAGAATCACGGATTTGGAAGCAGTTTCTCGCGCCGATAACGCCGTCGACATCCGCCTGTGGCCCGACAAGGATCGGTCCGGCCTGGGACGGGCCGGACCGAGAAGAAGGGGAAGGGTAACAACGTAGACTGCGCAAGCCCAGGTTGGACATCCAAAGGCGCACAAAGAAACAATGACCGCCCGATCCCGCCATTGCAAATCCATTGAAAACAGCCGCCCGGGCTTGAGCAAAACAGTGCCAAAAAGCCTTGGGGATCGGCGAATTCATGCCTAGTCCTCGTCCTCGTTCCAGTCTTCCTCCAGCGCATCTGGTGCGTCGGGGGCGAAGACCTCGGGAAAAGCCGCTTCGGCGCGCTTGACGTCGATCCGCAGCAACGCCTCGTAAGAGCATGGATCAAAGGGATCTTCCGCCGCCACGACCTCGCGCCCGAACAGCCAGGACAGCCGCCCGGCGTCCAGATTGCCACGCTCGAAGGGCTCGGCTCCGAAGTACTGCCAAAGCGCCGCCATGAAGGCCTGATCGGCCAGCCGGTCGACGTGCTTGCGGTCCTTGAACCGCTCGCGCTTGATCAGCTTGGTCGCGCCTTCCTTCACGTTGGCGCGGCGGATGGTGAATTGGAAATCGGTCCCCGGCATGCGGCCCGGAAAGCCACGGTGCTTCAGCATGTGCCCTTGCTCCTGTCAGTGCAGTCGCAGGGACCGATAGAGTAAAGCGGGGCCGCCGCCCAGATCGTCAGCGGCCCCGTCAGATCAGTTGAAGGCTCTCGGGCGCTGCGGATCCTGCGGATCTGGATCCTTGCTGCCATCATCCGGCCGCGGCACGCAGATCGGCCACTGTCCGGCGACCGTAAAGGTCGGCTGCTCGCCCTGCTTGCAACGGTCCTCACAGCGGGGCAATTGACGCATGGGCGGCTGATAGTTCGGGTCTTGCAGCTGGCTGTCGCTGACGCAGACATCCTCAAGATGTCCGAACTTGTCATAGACAGGTTCAGGAACGACAGGGTCGGGCTGTTTGGCACAGGCGGCCAAAACGGCCAGAGAACCAAGCACTGCAAAGGCGAGTTTGGGCATGAATAAACCTCCGGAACGAAACAAATCGCCCAAGCACGGTAGCTTGAACGATCCATACATTTAATTTCTTTCGGAGATTGTGCGACGAAACCGCGGCTTGTCGCAAAAGTAGGTGCGGGCCCGCCTGGCTTATGCCGGCAGGCCCGCTCCGGTAGATTACTTGTACTTGCCGGTGTCCACGACTTCCGGGGTGACCGGCTCGGGCATCGGCTCTTCCTTCTTGGCGCAAGCAGCCAGAGCTGCAACCGCAGCCAGAACCAGAACGAGACGTGCGCTCTTCGACATCCTCTACTCCATCCTTCTAGGGGTGCTTCGATTGCCACGCGGACAAACGGCACCTGTTCGCTGTTGAAGGCCGATTTGGCCCGGCCCGTTGCCACCTTATCCGAAAGCGTTCCGGATTGGTATGTTGGCTGGACCAAGTTCTCGACCTGTGGCGTTCCTACATCAGCCGATACTGCATGGCCAGTCTGAAAAACGATATTTCCCGCACGCATCAGAAAACTTCCCAGACACAGGCGCCGTTTTCCGGGCGGTAGGATTCGAAAAATTGCACCACATCGGGCGCCGCTTCGCCAAAGGGCACCACTTCGCTGGCGAAAGAGATCACGATCTGCTGCGGCGCAGGCACCATGCCGTCGATGCGGGCAATGGCAAAGTTGTCGCAAACGGCCTGCATGTCGGTCGCGGCCTGCTCCATCTCGTCCGGCGTAAGCCCCGGAGCCAGAAACCGAAACCGCGCCGTGGCCCCTTCCGGACCCCGCGCATTGGTCACGATTTCGATCAGGGACAGTGCGCGCCCCGAAGGCACCTCTACAGCCTCGCCGGCTGGCGCTTCCTCCTGGCAGGCCGAAACCAGAGCCAAGGCAGCCAGCAGGGCAGGAATGCGAAGGTCTGCGCGCTGCTTCATGGTCAAAGCGGAATGTTGTCGTGCTTCTTCCAGGGGGTCGTCAGCCGTTTTCCGCGCAGTGCGGCAAAGGCACGGGCAACCCGCCGCCGAGTGGAATGCGGCATGATCACCTCGTCGATAAAGCCCTTCTCGGCGGCGACAAAGGGATTGGCAAAGCGGTCCTCATAGTCCTTGACCCGCGCGGCAATCTTTTCCGGCTCGCCAAGTTCGCTGCGATACAGGATCTCCACCGCGCCTTTCGCGCCCATCACGGCGACCTCCGCCGTGGGCCAGGCATAGTTGAAATCGGCCTTCAGGTGCTTGGACGCCATCACCACATAGGCCCCGCCATAGGTCTTGCGGGTCAGGACCGTGACCTTGGGCACCGTCGCCTCGCCATAGGCGAACAACAGCTTCGCCCCGTGCTTGATGACGCCGCCATACTCCTGCCCCGTTCCCGGCAGGAAGCCCGGCACGTCGACGAAGGTCAGGATCGGGATCTCGAACGCATCGCAGAAGCGGACGAACCGCGCGGCCTTGCGGCTGGCGTCGATGTCAAGGCACCCGGCCAGCACCATCGGCTGGTTTGCCACCACGCCCACGGTCTGGCCTTCGATGCGGACGAAGCCGATGATGATGTTGGCGGCGAAATCCTTCTGCACCTCGAAGAAATCGCCTTCGTCGGCGATCTTCAGGATCAGCTCCTTCATGTCGTAGGGCTGGTTCGGGTTGTCCGGGACAAGCGTATCCAGACTGGTCTCGATCCGGCCCGGGTCGTCGAAGAAGGGCCGCACCGGCGCCTTCTGCCGGTTGTTCAGGGGCAGGAAGTCAAACAGTCTGCGCACTTCGGCCAGCGCTTCGACGTCGTTCTCGAAGGCCCCGTCGGCGACGGATGACTTGCGGGTGTGGGTCGAAGCCCCGCCCAGCTCCTCGGCCGTCACGACCTCGTTCGTCACGGTCTTCACCACGTCGGGGCCGGTGACGAACATGTAGGACGAATCCTTCACCATGAAGATGAAGTCGGTCATCGCCGGGCTGTAGACCGCCCCCCCCGCGCAGGGCCCCATGATGAGCGAGATCTGCGGCACCACGCCCGATGCCAGGATGTTGCGCTGGAACACCTCGCCATAAGCGGCAAGCGAACTGACGCCCTCCTGAATCCGCGCCCCGCCCGAGTCATTCATCCCGATGACAGGCGCGCCGTTCTGGATCGCCATGTCCATGATCTTGCAGATCTTTCCGGCGTGGGTTTCCGACACAGACCCGCCCATGACCGTGAAGTCCTGGGAAAAGACATAGACCTGCCGCCCGTTGATCGTGCCCCAGCCGGTCACGACGCCGTCACCTGCGGGCCGATCCTTCTCCATGCCGAAGTCGGTGCAGCGGTGGGCGACGAACATGTCGAACTCTTCGAACGACCCCTCGTCCAGCAGCAGCTCGATCCGTTCCCGCGCGGTCAGCTTGCCCTTGCCATGCTGCGCCTGGACGCGGCGTTCCCCGCCCCCGGCACGGGCCGCGGCACGACGGGCCTCAAGCTCTTCGAGAATGTCCTTCATCGCGCCCTCCCCCGGCTGATGGTTCGCGGCAATCTAGGGCACTGCTGCAGGTGCGAGAAGCGGGAAACGGCGAATTTGCAAATACGATTGAAAGGTCAGTCATCAAATCGCAAATCCGCAAATCCTTGGACCCGGACCCCTGCCGCGCTATGCCGCTTGGCACCCCAATCCCGAGGAAACCATGACCCTACCCATCCCCGTCATCACCATCGGCCTTCTCCTTGCCTCCAACATCTTCATGACCTTCGCCTGGTATGGGCACCTGAAGTTCAAGGAAAGCGCGCTGATCACCGTGATCCTCGTCTCTTGGGGGATCGCGTTCTTCGAATACGTCCTGCAGGTCCCGGCGAACCGGATCGGCCACGGCCACTTCTCCGCCGCCGAGCTGAAGACGATCCAGGAGGTCATCACCCTGTCCGTCTTTGCCGTCTTCTCGGTCTTCTACCTGAAAGAGCCGCTGCACTGGAACCACCTCGTCGGCTTCGGCTTCATCGCAGCGGGGGCGTTTTTCATCTTCCACAAATGGGAGTGACCGGCTGCCATCCCCTCGGATAAACTGTCCCGAAGGTTGGAGGGCAAGATGGGCTACATTCTCTACGGAAGGCGCCAGACCGGATCGATGGCCGTTCAGGCGGCACTTGATCTGGCCGGGGCGGAGTGGACCTTCCGGTTGACCCCTCGCCCCGCGACCGATGTCGAACGTGCCGCCCTGCAAAGCGTCAACCCACGGGGCCAGGTGCCGATCCTGATCCACCCCGATGGAACCGTCATCACCGAAGGCCCGGCGATCCTTTTGCACCTCGCCGACGCCTTCCCCGCCGCTGGCCTGGCACCCCCATCCGGCACATCGGCCCGCGCCTGGCACGACCGCTGGCTCGCCTTCTACCAGGCCAACGTCTACGAAGGCATGCTGCGCGAGCTTTTCCCCGACCGCTACACGACAGACGCGTCCAGCGCCCCTGCCCTTGCGGCCGCCGCGACGACCTATGTCCGCGACCACTTCCATATCTTCGAAGCCGAGATCGCCTCGCGTGCACCGCAGCCCTTCTTCTGCGGAACTAAGCCCGCAGTCCTCGACCTCTACGTCTGGATGCTCTGCTTCTGGATGGATGCCGACTGGCTGGCCGCCCATTGCCCCACCCTGACTGCCCACTGGCACCGGATGCGCGCGATCTCCGCCCTTGCGCAGATCGAAACCGAGCATTTCGGGTAAGGCTCTCCCACCCCGCCGCCCGGTGGACTTCCCCGCCCCGCGGGCGTAGGAAACGGCCATGACCTCCCATCCCGAACCGCGCTTCCTTGACCGGACGACGCCCCCGAAGATCGTCACCCTGATCCTGATGGCCGGGCTGTCGGCCCTGACGATGAACATCTTCCTGCCCTCGCTTCCGGGCATGGCCACCTACTACGGCGTCCCCTACGGCGTGATGCAGCAGTCCGTAGCGCTCTACCTCCTCCTCTCCGCGCTTTTGCAGATCGTCATCGGCCCGATTTCCGACCGCTACGGCCGCCGCGCCGTGCTGCTTGGCTCGCTGGTCCTGTTTCTCCTTGCCACCGTCGGCACCCTCCTCGCCCCCACCGCCACCTGGTTCCTGGTCTTCCGCATGGCACAGGCCGTAATTGCCGCCGGAATGGTCCTGTCCCGAGCCGTCGTCCGCGACATGGTTGCCGACGCCCAGGCCGCCAGCATGATCGGCTACGTCACGATGGGGATGAGCCTCGTCCCCATGATCGGCCCCGTTATCGGCGGCGTCCTTGACGACCTCTACGGCTGGAAAGCAAACTTCGCCCTTCTCCTGATCCTCGGCCTCGGCACCCTCGCCCTCGTCTGGGCCGACCTTGGCGAGACCGCGACCCTCCGCCGCGTCTCCCTTGCCGACCAGATCCGCACCTACCCCACCCTCCTCGCCTCGCGCCGGTTCTGGGGCTACACGCTGGCCGCCGCCTTCGCCTCGGGCTGCTTCTTCGCCTACCTCGGCGGCGCGCCTTACGTCGGCGACCACATCTTCGGCCTCTCCTCCACTCATGTCGGCGCCCTCTTCGCCCTGACCGCCATCGGCTACGCCTTGGGCAATTTCTTCGCGGGTCGCTACTCCGTCCGCATCGGCATGAACCGCATGATCCTGATCGGCTGCATGGTCACCTCCCTGGGCCTCGCCCTTCTCACCCTCCTCACCCTCGCGGGCCTATCCGGCCCCACGGTCTTCTTTGGCCTCACCATCTTCATGGGCCTCGGCAACGGCATCTGCCTGCCCAACGCCAACGCCGGGATGCTCTCCGTCCGCCCCGACCTCGCCGGCACCGCCTCGGGCCTGGGCGGAGCCATCCTCATCGGCGGCGGCGCAGCCCTTGCGGCCTTCGCCGGTGTCCTCCTCGGCCCCGGCTCCTCGGAGATGCCGCTCATCCTCCTGATGCTTGCCTCCTCGATCGCCTCGGTCATCTCCATCCTCTTCGTCATCCGCCGCGCTCGGCAGATCGGCGTTGCCTGACCCTTGACGGACCTTTGCAAAGCGCCGCATAGCTTTGCAAAGAGGTCCCCATGCCCACCCAGAAGCTTTACGCCGGCGTCAAACTGCGCGAGATTCGCGGGCGGCTGTCGCTGACCCAGAAGGCCTTTGCCGACAAGCTGAACGTCTCGCTGCCCTACCTGAACCAAATGGAGAACAACCACCGGCCAGTTTCGGCTGCGGTCGTGCTGGCACTGGCCCAGGAATTCGGCCTCGACGTCACCG